>DASWMR010000353.1:0-2026 GCA_036399635.1 Actinoplanes sp.
CCTGGCGCCGACCCGGCCTGGCGCCGACCCGGCGTGACGCTGAACTGGCTTGATCAGGTCGCGGGGGCGCACCGCGCGCCCGGCGGCGGCAGCTCCAGGTCGATTAGGTAGCGGTGCACCGCCGCGATCGTGCACGGCGTCCGCTCGTACGAGCCGTGGCCCCACCCTTCGTACGTCAGCAGTCGCCCACCGCGCCCCAACTGAGCGGCGACGTTCGTCGCCCAGCGGTAGCCGGTGCGGGGATCATGCAGCGCGTTGAGCAGCAGAATCGGGTGGTCGACGGCGGCGTGCAGGCGGTGCGGCGGGTTACGCACCGGCTCCGGCCAGCCGAGACAGATACGCACAGCGAGCAGCCCCGCCCCGTACCGGATGTCCGGCCCCGCGGCCTTGGCCTGACGCACCAGCCCGGCGTACGCGCGGTAGTCGCGCACCGGCGTCGGCCAGTCCGCACAGAACACCGCTTCCGCGAGCGGTGGAATGCGGACCTGCACCGACCTGCCATCGGACAGGTCCTTGACGTCCTGCCCGAACTTGGTCCAGTTCGGACCGTTCAGCAGGGCGATCGGCAGCGCGGCGATCTCGAACGCGGTGTTCGGCGCGTACTCGCCGCGGTCGGCCCGAACGAGCACATCGGCCCAGACTGCCCGCACGTCGGCCCCGTCCAGCGCGCAGACCGCCGGCCCCGAGCACCACGTCACAAACTCGTCGAACGAGTCCTGCAGCGCAGCCGCCTGCGACCGGACGAACGCGCCGACGTCCAGGCTGTGATCGAACACGCTCTCCAGCACGATCGCGCGCACCCGGCCCGGGTACGTCTCGGCGTACTGCTCGCCGAGCAGCGTGCCGTAGGAGCTGCCGTGGAAGGTGAGCCGGCGCTCCCCCAACGCCCGGCGCAGTGCCTCCAGATCGTGCACGGCGCTGAGCGTGTCGGCGTGGTCGAAGACAGCGCTGGTGGCCCGGCAGGCGGCCCAGTAGTCCCGGTTGCCGCGCACCGCCGTGTCAAAGTCCTGCTGGTCAGCGAGCAACATCGGCGCCCGCACAGCGGCCGCACACTTCGGTGCTGCGCTGCGCGCCACCCCGCGCGGATCAAAGCTGACGATGTCGAACCGGTCCTGCATCTCTTCCTGGAACCGGTCGTCGCGGCGAACCCGCTCCACTCCGGAATCCCCCGGCCCACCCGGCCCGAACACCAGCACACCGACCCGCTCGGCCGAATTGCGGGCAGCCCGGCGGGCCACCGCCAACTGGAAGGTGGCGCCATCCGGCTCGGCCCAGTCGACCGGCAGGGTCAGCTCACCGCACTGAACCCCAGAATCGACCGGCACCTTGGGTATGTCGTCCGCGCACTCGTGCCAGGCGATGGCGGGCGCCCGAGCCTCCGCCGCGAGCGGCGGAACGAACCAGGCGAGAGCGGTGACCAGCGAGACTGCGATGACGCGCCGTTGCACGGTGCCTCCTGGGAAGGGGTTCGGACAGGCTCGACCATCGTCGATCGCCCCAGCCCCGGCCCGACATCCGGAACACCCCTGGCCCCACCCTGAGATCTTCGCCCCGTCGTCGCGCAGCCACCGCTCGCCGAATCAGCGCGGGGCCACCACCGCCCGGTGCCAGCCTCGATCACCGAGATGCCGCCGCTCACCATAAAATTGCTAAACCGTCTAACAAGGTTCATATCTACCTATACTTCAGACATGCTGGATGCTGCCGACCACCTGCTGACCAAGGCCTTTCAGGCCCTGATCCGGTTGGACGATCGGGCAATCAAGGCGGTCGGCCTGATCGCCGGCGAGCGCGTATTCCCCGCCGTCGACCGGGCCGTCCGCCGCGGAGAGCGGCAACTGCGCAGATGGCAGGCGGGCAGGCGTCCGTAAGGACCGACGCGCTCAGGTGGCCGGCCGATGCCACGCTGAGGCGATGCACCATCCAGGGAACAGGCCTTTAACCGCTCGCAAGACCCCTAGCTCCGGGTGACACAGACCTTGGCGGGCATGCGGAAGGGCGACGGACGAGTCGGCCTGTACGCCGG
>DASWMR010000354.1:0-3848 GCA_036399635.1 Actinoplanes sp.
TTCAGGCACCCGGACAGGGGTGAAAGGTTCGAACGTCATGGACATCCGGCGCGGCCTCCCGGGTTTCAGCGCTGCGGGAGTTAGTACGGGCGAAAGCCGTCATCGGATCAGCCATCGAATCAGCCATCGAATCGGTGATCGGATCGGTCATCGGATCGGTCGAGAGTTGATCGAGAACCGACGCGCCGGGACCCGGCTGCGCACGGGTGGGGTGGTACCCCCGTACGGTTACGGAGTGACCGACGAAGCACCCCTGCGCCGTCGGGACACGCCGGAGCACGCAGGGGACGGACGACCGCACGCCGAGGCGCCCGACCCCAAGTCTGGCGATCCCGCGCCCGCACCGACCTCCGTACCGCTGACCGCACCACGCGATGGCACCCCCCGCCCGGTCGAGACCGACGCCGAACTGGCCGAGGTCGTCGCCCGGATGTCCGCGGGGACCGGCCCCGTCGCGGTCGATGCCGAGCGGGCCTCCGGCTACCGCTACACCCAGCGCGCCTACCTGATTCAGCTGCGCCGGGCCGGTGCCGGCACCGCGTTGGTCGATCCGCTGCCGCTGGACGACCTGCGCACCCTGGACGCCGCGCTGGCCGAGAGCGAGTGGGTGCTGCACGCCGCCAGCCAGGACCTCGCCTGCCTCGCCGAGATCGGGATGAAGCCGCGTCGGCTGTTCGACACCGAGCTGGCCGCCCGACTGGCCGGCTTCGAGCGCGTCGGCCTGGCCGCGCTCACCGAGCAGCTGCTCGGCTATTCGCTGGAGAAGCACCACTCGGCCGCGGACTGGTCCACCCGCCCGCTGCCCGAGTCCTGGCTGACCTACGCCGCGCTCGACGTGGAGCTGCTCACCGAGCTGCGCGACCACCTCGCCGCCGAGTTGGAGCGGCAGGGCAAGTCGGAGTGGGCGGCGGAGGAGTTCGCCGCGCTGGTGGCGAGCGCCGACCGGCCGCCCCGGCTGCGCCCCGACCCGTGGCGCCGCACCTCCGGCATCCACCGGGTGCGTGGCGCCCGCGCCCAGTCCCGGGTGCGCGCCCTCTGGTACGCCCGCGACGGTGTCGCCGCCCGCCGCGACTCGGCGCCCGGCCGGGTGCTGCCCGATTCGGCGATCGTCGCCGCAGCCGAGTCCGACCCCAAGGACGAGCGCACCCTGCTCGCCATCCCCGGCTTCGGCGGCCGCTCGGTGCGCCGGCTGGCCCGGGTGTGGCTGGACGCGCTGGACGAGGCACGCGCCCTGCCGGACGACGCCCTGCCGATCAATCAGCCGGTCGACGGCCCACCGCCGCCGCACCGCTGGGCCGAGCGCGATCCGGTCGCCGCAGCCCGGCTGAGTCGCTGCCGGCAGGTGGTCATCGGCACCGCCCAGGAGCACAACCTGCCGCCGGAAAACCTGGTCAGCCCCGACTTCGTGCGGCGCCTGGCCTGGTCACCGCCGGACGAGGTCTCGACCCGCACGGTCTCCGACACGTTGCTCGGCTTCGGCGCCCGCAACTGGCAGGTCGTGCTGCTTGCCGACGACCTCGCCGAGGCCCTCGGCGAACCGGTACCGGCCGAGTAACCGCGGAAGGGCACCCGCGGGCCCGCGATGTGACGTTTGCTGGACACGGTGGCAGCCACTAGTTACCGACGAGTAGCATTCGACTCACATCTTGGGCTCGCCCGCAAGGAGGCTTGCTGTGCCCCGTGACGCGTCGCCGCATAAAATCCGTGAGGTCGTCTTCGTCGACGGCGTCCGCACCCCGTTCGGCAAGGCGGGCGGTATGTATGCCGAGACCCGCGCCGATGACCTGGTCATCCGCTGCATCCGTGAGCTGATGCGCCGCAACCCCCAGCTCCCGCCGGAGCGGGTGGACGAGGTCGCGGTCGCGGCCACCACCCAGACCGGCGACCAGGGCCTGACCATCGGCCGCACCGCCGCCCTGCTCAGCGGCCTGCCCAAGACCGTCCCCGGGTACGCGATCGACCGCATGTGCGCGGGCGCCATGACGGCGGTGACCAACGTCGCGGGCGGCATCGCGATGGGCGCCTACGACGTGGCCATCGCCGCCGGTGTCGAGCACATGGGGCGGCACCCGATGGGCGAGGGCGTCGACCCCAACCCGCGCATCCTGGCCGAGAAGCTGGTCGACCCGTCCGCGCTGGTGATGGGCTCCACCGCGGAGAACCTGCACGACCGGCTGCCCGCGATCACCAAGGAGCGCACCGACCGGTACGGCCTGAACTCGCAGATCAAGACCGCCAAGGCGTACGCCGACGGCAAGCTCCAGCCCGACCTGGTGCCGGTCGCCATCCGCAGCGCCGAGCAGGGCTGGGGTCTCGCGACCGTCGACGAGGCACCGCGCGAGACCTCGATGGAGAAACTCGCCACCCTCAAGACGCCGTTCCGACCGCACGGCCGGGTCACCGCGGGAAACGCGGCCGGCCTCAACGACGGCGCCACCGCCGCCCTGCTGGCGAGCGAGGACACCGCCCGCGAGCTGGGCCTGCCGATCGCCATGCGGATGGTGTCGTACGGCTTCGTCGGAGTCGAGCCCGAGATCATGGGCTACGGCCCGATCCCCTCGACCGAGAAGGCCCTCAAGCGGGCCGGCCTGACCATCACCGACATCGGCCTGTTCGAGCTGAACGAGGCGTTCGCCGTCCAGGTGCTGGCGTTCCTCGACCACTACGGCATCGCCGAGGACGACCCGCGGGTCAACCCGTGGGGCGGCGCGATCGCGATCGGCCACCCGCTCGCCTCCTCCGGCGTCCGGCTGATGACGCAGCTCGCCCGGCACTTCGAAGAGCACCCCGAGGTCCGCTACGGCCTCACCGCCATGTGCATCGGCATCGGCATGGGCGGCACCGTGATCTGGGAGAACCCGAACTGGGAGGCGAAGTGATCCAGCACCCGAACGAGGTAGTGACCGCCGCGCTCGTCCGACTCGTCCGGGTCCCCGGCCTCGCCAAGCCGGCGGCGCTGATCACCCTGGACAACGGATTCGACCACACCAAGCCCAACAGCTTCGGTCCCGGCGGCCTCGCGTCGCTGGACGCGGCCATCACCACGGCCACCGAGGCGGAGCCGGCATTCATCGCGATCACCGGCAAGCCGTACATCTTCTGCGTCGGTGCCGACATCACCGGCATTCCGTTCCTCACCTCGCGCGAGCAGGCCATCGAATTGGGCGAGCTCGGGCACCGGGTGTTCGCCCGGCTCAAGAACAGCGCGATCCCGACCTTCGCGTTCATCAACGGCGCGGCGCTCGGCGGCGGCCTCGAGGTGGCGCTGCACTGCCACTACCGCACCGTCTCCGGCGGCGCGGCAGCGCTCGGCCTGCCCGAGGTCGCGATCGGCCTGATCCCCGGCTGGGGCGGCAGCCAGCTGCTGCCCAACCTGATCGGCGTACCGGGTGCGGCCCAGGTCATCCTGCAGAACCCGCTCACCCAGAAGGTGCTGAAGCCGAAGCAGGCCGCCGAGCTGGGCATCGCCGATCAGCTCTTCGAGCCGGCCGACTTCCTGGAGCGCTCGCTGGAATGGGCGGCCGCGGTGGTCGGCGGCTCGGTGACGGTCGAGCGGCCCGAGGTCGACAAGGACATGTGGGACGGCGTGCTGTTCTTCGCCAAGCAGCAGCTCGACGAGCGGCTGCACGGCGCGGTCCCGTCCGCCAACAAGGCGCTCGAGCTGCTGGCGCTCGCCAAGGACGCGACGTTCGAAGACGGCACCCGGGCCGAGACCGAGGCACTCGCCGACCTGCTCATGGGCGACGAGGCCCGGGCCAGCCTGTACGCGTTCGACCTCGTGCAACGCCGCGCCAAGCGGCCCGTGGGCGTACCCGACAGGAATCTGGCCCGGCCGGTCACCAAGGTCG
>DASWMR010000355.1:0-4463 GCA_036399635.1 Actinoplanes sp.
CACCCTCGTGGATCGAGCCGGGGGTGGTGACCGAGACGTGGCTCGGGATGCCGCCGGGGATGGAGAACTGGCGGAACAGCTTGCGCAGGCCCTCGGCGTCGAGGCTGACGTCGGGAGAGATCTCGCTGTAGGTGCCCTCGAGGTAGCCGGCGGCGACCAGCGCGGGGCCGCCGTGCCCCGGTCCGGCGAGATAGATGGCCTGCTGCCCGGTGTGCCGGATCAGTCGGGATACGTGCGCGTAGATCAGCGACAGGCCGGGGCTGGTTCCCCAGTGCCCGAGCAGGCGCGGCTTGATGTGTTCGGCGGTCAGCGGCTCACGCAGCAGCGGGTTGCCGCGCAGGTAGATCTGGCCGATGGTCAGGTAGTTGGCGGCACGCCACCAGGCGTCCAGCCGGGCCAGGTCGATCTCGTCCGGCTCGGCGAGGGTGCCTGCCAGGTCGTTCGCAACGACGGTCACGGCGGTTCCTTCCGGATGTGGTCTTCTCGACGACCGTAGATCTACCAGAACCGCGCCCACAGGGCCGGAAGCCGCGCTCGATGGGACTTTCGGCCCCTGATCCGCGGGCCTCAGGTCAGTGGGGGTGTTCGCGGAGCAGCTTGGTGGCCAGCACGGCGGCCTGGGTGCGTCGTTCGAGGCCGAGCTTGGCGAGCAGGCTCGACACGTAGTTCTTGATCGTCTTCTCGGCGAGGAACATCCGGCCGGCGATCTCGCGGTTGGTGAGGCCCTCGGCGACGTACTCCAGGATTTTGCGTTCCTGGTCGGTGAGCCCGGCCAGTTCGCGGGGTTGCTCGACGCCGTTGCGGATGCGTTCGAGCACGCGTTGGGTGACGGCGGGGTCGAGCAGTGACTGCCCGGCGGCCACCCGGCGGACGGCGTCGACCAGGTCGGTGCCCCGGATCTGCTTCAGCACGTACCCGGAAGCGCCGGCCATGATCGCGGCGAAGAGCGCCTCATCGTCCTCGTACGAGGTCAGGATGAGGCCCTTGATCGTGGAGTCGATGGCGCGGACGTCGCGGCAGACGTCGATACCGTTGCCGTCAGGCAGCCGGGCATCGAGGACGGCGACGTCGGGCCGCAGCGCGGGGATCCGCCGGGCCGCCTCCTGCGCCGAGCCGGACTCGCCGACGATTTCGATGTCGCCGTCGGCCTGCAGCAGGTCGATGAGGCCGCGGCGGACGACCTCGTGGTCGTCGAGGAGGAAAACTCGGATCATGGGTTCTTCCTACCGTCGGGAGGAGGTTGCGGTCCACGGGCCGAAGGTCCAGGCAACGGTCATGTTGCGGGCCACGCGCGAAGACTAGCCTGAGCCCATGCCCGCCCGAGCCGCCCGAAGGTGTGCGGCGCTGGAGGGCGGCCTGGTCCCGGTCGACAGCACCACCGCGGGGCTCGGCGGCAGGGGCACGGCTGTGGTGTGGCGGGTGCCGATTGTCGGGTGATGCCGGGACTTTCGGCCCTGACCAGGTGCGGCGGGTGGCCGTCATGGTGGTGGGAGACCGAACGACCGGAGGTTCTTACCATGAACGTGTTGGAACAGGCCGCTGAGGCTTCGCTGCACGCGCCGTCGGTGTTCAACACCCAGCCGTGGAGCTGGCGGGTCGCCGGGGACACCCTGGAGCTGTACGCCGACTCGAGTCGCAAGCTGGACACCACCGACCCGGAGGGTCGGCTGCTGATCCTGAGCTGCGGTGCCGCCCTGCACCACGCCCGGACGGCGCTGGCCGCCGCCGGCTGGTCGGCCATCGTCGAGCGGTTCCCGGACGAGTCCCGGCCGCAGCTGTTGGCCCGGGTACGGCTGGGTGCCGAGGTGCCGTGGGACCCGGAGGCGCAGCGGATGGCCGCGGCGATCCCGCATCGCCGTACTGACCGGCGCGCGTTCGGCGAGCGGGAGGTCACCGAGTTCGAGCTGACCAAGCTGCGCCGCCTCGTCGAGTGCGAGGGCGCGTACCTGCACGTGGTGCGGCCCGACCAGATCGCGATGCTGGCCATCTCGGCCGAGCTGGCCGGCGGCGCCGAGCTGAACGACCCGGCGTACCGCGCGGAGCTGCATCAGTGGACCAACCGGCCGTCCTTCGCGGGCGACGGGGTACCGCCGGAGACGGCCGTGCGGCCGGAACTGCGCCGGGTACCGGTCCGCGACTTCGCCCCGGACACCACGACGGGGCTGGCGGCCGGCGCCGCCCACGACCAGGGTGCCGCTTTCGTGATCATCTTCGGGGACAACGACCAGCCCTCGAGCCTGCTCAGCGGCGGTGAGGCGCTGTCCGCGCTGCTGCTGCTGGCGACCGCCGACGGGCTGTCCACCGCGCCGATCAGCGACGCCATCGAGGTGGCATGGCCACGGCACCTGCTGCGCGGCCTGATCGCCGACATCGGCGAGCCGTACCTGGTGGTCCGGCTCGGATACACCACGTCCACCGAACCTCTTCCGGCGTCACCCCGGCGCCCGGCCGACGACGTCATCGCCGCTGAGGAGTAAGTGATTACCGTGCGCCCCTATTCGGAGGCTGACCTGCTCCGGGCGGCCGCCGCGGGGATCCGTGCGCCGTCGCTGCACAACACCCAGCCGTGGCTGTTCCGGCTGCGGGCCGGGGCGATCGAGGTGCTGGCCGACCCGGCCCGGCAGCTCGCCGTCGGCGACCGGGCCGGCTGGGCGGTGCGGCTTGCCTGCGGCGCGGCCGTCTACAACGCACGCCTCGCGCTCGCCGCCACTGGCGTCCCTGCCACGGTTGAGTTGCGCCCCGACCGCGCCGAACCGGATCTCATCGCCCGGCTCACGCCCGGGGCCCCGCGACGGCCGACGTACGCCGAGGAGGCGTTGTTCGCCGCCGTCGCGCGCCGGTACAGCAACCGGGCACCGTTTCGGCCGGACCCGGTTCCCGGCGAGATCCGCGCGCGGCTCATCGACGCTGCTCGGGCGGAGTACGCATGGTTGGACCTGCTGGTCGGGATGACCGCGCTCAGCGGCTTCGCCGAGATTGCCCAGAGCGCCGACCGGGTGTTGCGACGCGATATCCGCTACCAGTCCGAAATGGCGACGTGGACACACACCGACGCTGCCCCGGACGGCGTTCCGGTCACCGCCGGCGGCCCGGCCCCGGAACCGCAGGATCTGCTGCCGCAGCGGTCGTTCACCCACCGGCGGCGCGCTCCCGGCCGCGACTACGAGCCCGAGCCCCTGGTCGGGATCCTGGGTGTCGCGGGTGACCTGCCGATCGACCAGATCGTCGCCGGCCAGGCCTTGCAGAAGGTGCTGCTGACCGCGACGGACGCCGGCCTGGCCGCGTCGATGTTGTCGCAGCCGATCGAGGTGCCGGCCGCCCGCGACCAGCTGCGCCGCTCGCTGCGTCGGGCCGGGGTGCCCCAGCTGGCGGTGCGCTTCGGCTATGGCCAGCCGGGTCGTCCGGCACCGCGCCGCGACATCACCGAGGTTCTGCTGCCCATCAGTCCGTGACGGCGCCGAGGTGGTCGCCGTCCGCCGACCGGCCCATTGCGCATGCAGGTAGCCCATATCACACCGCAACCGGGCGCCATGTTGCGATGAGATCGACTGCTCTCTATTCTCCGGGAAAGCGCTTTCCTGTGGTAGCCGCCACACGACGCGCTCGACAACGAGGTGAGACACGATGAAAAGACCACTCGCTCTACGATGGCTCGCCGGGGGAGCCACCGCGGTCGCCGGCGCCGCAGTCATGCTGGCGCTGCCGCTGACCCACGCTTCGGCCGCCGACAACCTGAGCCTCGGCGGCGGGGCCGACGGGTCCAGCAAGGCCAGCGGCACCAGCTATGGCAACGTCAAGGACGGTAGCGCCAGCACCTACTGGTCGCCGGCCAGCGCGACCGGTTACGTCTCGGTCAAATGGAGCAGCGCCACGACCGTGTCCTCGGCCGTCATCACGCAGACCTCGGGCGGCGGCTCGATCAGCGCCTGGCGACTGCTCAATGGCGACAGTGGCGCCGTCCTGGCCAGCGGCAGCGGCAGCCCGAGCAGCATCTCCTTCGCCTCGACGTCGCTGAAGAAGCTCACGTTCGACATCACCGGCGCATCCGGCGCGCCGCGGATCGCCGAGCTCGAGACGTACGCCAGCGGCAGCTCGGCCCCGACCACGAGCCCGACGGCCGGCCCCACCACGAGCCCGACGGCCAGCCCCACCACAAGCCCCACGGCCGGGCCCACGGTCAGCCCGACCGGTAACCCCGGCGCTCCGACCGGTGTGTGGCCGACCTCGGCCGGTACGGCGACCATCTCCGGCACGGTCTCCGTCTCGGGGACCTTCGACGGTGGCATGAAGACCTACTGCTGCATCGGTGACGGCTCGCAGAGCGAGTCCCAGGACCCGATGTTCGAGATCGCCAACGGTGGCACCCTGCAGAACGTCATCCTCGGCTCCCCAGCCGGTGACGGCGTGCACTGTCTGGGCACCTGCATCATCAAGAACGTGTGGTGGAACGACATCGGCGAGGA
>DASWMR010000356.1:0-6356 GCA_036399635.1 Actinoplanes sp.
ACCCCGACAACCGTGTCCCCGTCGACCGAGACGCCGAGCGGACCGATGGGGGAGTCGATGACGAACACGCGCCGATTCTGCCCCACCGGTCCGACAAAAACCCTGCCGACAAAAACCCTGCCGACAGAAAGCCGGCCCGACAGAAAGTGCGGCCCGGCAGAAGCGCGCCTAGGAGACGTGCCCCTGGTCGCGGGCCCACTTGTACAACTCGGCCTCGGCCTCGTCGCGGTCCAGCGGCCCCCGGTCGAGGCGCAGCTCCTTCAGATAACGCCAGGCCTGGCCGACGATCGGGCCGGGCGGCACACCGAGCAGCTCCATGATCGCGTTGCCGTCCAGGTCCGGGCGGACCCGGGCGAGGTCCTCCTCGGCGGCAATCCGGGAGATCCGCTCCTCCAGCGCGTCGTAGTCGGCCGCGAGGTTGGCGGCCTTGCGCTTGTTGCGGGTCGTCACGTCGGATCGGGTCAGCTTGTGCAGCCGGGGGAGCAGCGGCCCGGCGTCGGTCACGTAGCGGCGCACCGCCGAATCGGTCCACTCGCCCCGGCCGTACCCGTAGAAGCGCAGGTGCAGGGCGACCAGCTCGACCACGTCGGCGATGACATCCTTGGGGTACCGCATCGCCTTCATCCGCTGCTTGGTCAGCCGCGCACCGACCACCTCATGGTGGTGGAAGCTGACCCGCCCGTCCCGGCCGACCGCCTTGGTGGCCGGCTTGCCGACGTCGTGCATCAGCGAGGCCATCCGGAGCACGAAGTCGGGGCCCTCGGCACCCTCCAGCCGGATCGCGTTCGTCACGACGATCAGCGTGTGCTCGTAGACGTCCTTGTGCTGAGCGTGCTCGTCAATCTCAAGCTTAAGTCCGGAAATTTCGGGAATGAATCGGTCGGCCAGCCCGGTGTCGACCAACAGCCGCAGCCCGGCAATCGGGTCGGCACCACAGATCAGCTTGGTGAACTCGTCCCGGATCCGCTCCGCGGTGATCCGGTCAAGATCCGCGGCCATATCCCGCATCGCGGTGATGACCGAATCGTCCACAGTAAACCGGAGCTTCGCGGCAAACCGGGCCGCCCGCAACATCCGAAGTGGATCATCGCCGAACGAGGACGACGGTGCGGCCGGCGTGCGGATGATCTGGCCGGCCAGGTCCGCCAGGCCGCCGAACGGGTCGGTGAACTCGTGCCCGGGCAGCGAAACGGCCATCGCGTTGATCGTGAAGTCGCGCCGTTCAAGATCGTCGAGCAGCGAATCGCCGTACTGCACGACGGGGTTGCGGGTGACCCCGTCGTACGCCTCCGCCCGGAAGGTGGTGATCTCGATCCGCAGGCCGTTCTTCTGTATCCCGATCGTGCCGAACTCGCGGCCGGTCTCCCAGATCGCGTCGGCCCAGCCCTGGACCACGGCAAGCGTCTGCTCCGGCCGGGCGTCCGTGCAGAAGTCGAGATCATCGCCGAGCCGGCCGAGCAGCGCGTCCCGCACCGAGCCGCCCACCAGGTGCAACTCATGGCCGACGGCACCGAACCGGCGCCCCAGCTCGTCCGCGACGGGTGAGACACGCAGCAACTCGGCGACCGCGTTCTGCTGAGCGGCATTCAAGACAGACATGGGATGACCAGCCTAGCCGCCCGTGGTGCCGGCCTTGGTGGTGGGCAGGGGACCGGGCAGGATGGTCGGGTGCCCGTTTCCGAGGCGCTGCGTCGCCTGAGCGAGGACCCCGGGTTCTGGACCGGCGACGGCGCGATCACCGACCATGCCGGCGCTGGCGAGCTCCGGGTGACCTTCCCGGTCACCGACGGCTACGCGCTCGTTCTCGATCTTTCCCCGGCCACCGGGGAACGGGCCCTCGGCCTGCGTGTCCCGGCCTCCAGCGAGCCGGTCCAGCTCGGCTGGGCGCCGGCCGGCGGCCCGTTTCCGGCCGCCCTGCGCTGGTGGGAGCTCGATCTTTTCGCCCGGGTAATCGCCCTGGACGATCCGACACTGCCGCATCCAGGCCTGGTGGTGGCGCTGCTGTCGCCGTTCGCGCCGACCACCGCCGACGACGACGAGCCGACGATCACCGCGCTGCGCGAGACGGCGTACCGGTCCCTGCGCCGCGACGTCGCACCGCCGGCGCCGGCCGGTCCGGAGCAGACACCACTGCCGCTTTTCGCGAGCGATGACTGGTGGCCGGCTCCGCGGGGCGCGTCACCCCAGGTGCTCGACGACGCCGCGATCGCGGCGCTGACCCGAGGATCACTAGCGATGCTCGAGGTCCGCGGCGGGTCGCGGTTTCCGGGCGAGTTCCTGGCCGATTGTGTACGCCGGTCGGCCGCACACCTGGCGCAGATGCCCCACCAGCAGTGGTACGCCGACACGCGCCCACTGGCCCGGCGGATCCTCGACTCCGGTGACCTACGGCCCATTCCGGCCCTGCTCGGTGCGCTCACCGAGGCGGGCTGCGATCATCCGACCGTACTGGACGCCCTGAGCGAACCGCTGGTGCCGGCCGAGGCGTACTGGATGGTGGAGACGCTGGCCGGCGCCGAGCCGGGCACCCTCCTGCGGCGGCACATGTGACGCGTCCCCTTATGGTGACTCAGATGCTTGAGGAGTTGGGAGGAACCGGTGAGCGGCGGCCTGTACCGCAGTGCGCACGCGTCGCCGGGCGATGAGCCGCCGGCCGGCGAGGACGGCATCACGCTGATCTCGGTCGATTCGCACATCCCGGCGAGTGGCCCGGTGGAAGACCAGGCACTGCCCCCAGAGGATCTGCCGCCCGCCGACGGGGACGCCGGTGCGGCCGGCAGCAGTGCCGTCATGGCAGTGGGCAGCCTGGTCAGCCGGATCCTCGGATTCGTCCGGAATGCACTGATCGGCATGACCCTCGGTGGGGGTATCGGCAACGCCTACGTCACCGCACAGTTCCTGCCCGGTCAAATTTACGAGCTGTTGCTCGGCGGCATCCTCTCCAGCGTGCTGATCCCGCTGCTGGTGCGACGGCGCACGGCCGACCCGGACGGCGGCCAGGATTTCACCCGTAAACTGTTGACCTTCGCGGTGGTCGCGCTCGGCATCGCCACCGCACTGGTGGTCGCGGCGGCCGGGTGGATCACCAAGATCCAGTCCGACGACAAGACCCCCGAGGCATACCGCGACCTGGTCACCCATTTCGCTTACCTGATCCTGCCGATCATCTTCTTCACCGGCGTCTCGGCGTTGATCGGTGCAGTACTCAACGTTCGTGGGCACTTCGCCGCGCCGATGTGGGCGCCGATCCTCAACAACCTGGTCGTCATCGCGACCTGCGGCGTCTTCATCCTGGTCTTCGGCACCGGCCCCGAGTTGACCCCGGAGAACATCAGTTCCGGTGCCATCCTGCTCATCGGCGGCGGCACCCTGCTCGGCATGGTGGCGCAGGCGGTCGGCCTGCTGCCCGCGTTGCGCAAGGTCGGGTTCAGCTGGCGGTGGCGGTGGGATCCGCGGGCGCTGGGCCTGAGCGAGATCGGCAAGCTGGCCGGCTGGATGCTCTGTTACGTCGCCGCCAACCAGGTGGCCGTCTTCGTCGTGGTGCGAATCCTCAATCAGGTCACCGGTAAGAACAGCGCCAGCGTGCTGGCCTTCAACAATGTCTATCTCCTGACGATGATGGCGCACGGGATCGTCGGTGTCTCGGTGATGACGGCCCTGCTGCCCCAGATGAGTGCCGCCGCTGCGCAGGGCCGGTTCGCCGAGGTGAGCGCCGACCTGAGCCGCGGCATCCGGCTCACCGTCGCTGCGCTGGCCCCGATTGCGGTCGTCTACGCCGTGCTCGGCGGACCGGTGGCGGTGACCCTGTTCCAGGGCGGCCGCTACACCAACGCCGACGCCCTGGCCACCGGCACTGTTCTGGTGGTGGCGGCGTTCGCGGTGGTCCCGCTTTCGATCAGCTATCTCTGCACGTACGCCTTCTATTCGCTGCAGGGCAACAAGACGGTGGCCCTGATCAACCTGCCGGTGGTGGCCGTCCGGATCGGCTTCTACCTCCTGCTGTCCGAGGTGCTCAGCAAGTCGCTCTCGGCGGCCGGGATGACCGCCGCCAACGCGATCTCCTACCTGCTGTCCGCGGTGATTTCGCTGATCGTGCTGCGTCGGCGAATCGGCCGGCTCAATCTCGCCTCGGTCGCGGCCATGGTCGCCAAGGTGCTCGTCGCATCGGCCGCCGCCGCCGGGCTCGGCCTGCTGGTGGTGCGGCTGCTGCCGGGCTCCGGCACGCCGGACGGCCGCGGGGAGGCGCTGCTCCAGCTCGTCGTCGGCGGGTCAGTCATTCTGCTGGTCTATCTGGGCGTCGCCGTGCTGCTGCGGGTGCCGGAGATCAGCCAAGTCATCCAGATGGTCCGGCGCAAACTCGGCCGGTGACCTCAACGGGTTACCACACCCCGCTGAGCTGGGATTACGACCGCCCGGCCAGCCGTTGGGCAACCGATCGGTCACCCGGAATCGCCTGCCGCGCCGGGGGGACGACCTGCCGCGGGCTGGCACTGTACGGGTATGGTCGAAGTCGGCATGTGCTCACCGCGCATCGTCACCGCACCAGCGTTGTCACCGCACCAGCATCGTCACCGCACCAGCATCGTCACTGCACAGCATCGTCACTGCACCAACGTCGTCATCTGCACCAGCGGCTCTGTTTAGTCTGCGGCGGCTCTGTTCGTCTTTAGCACCGAGTTGTCTTTGCACCGAGTTGTCTTAGCACCGAGGGAGGACTGGTGACCCAGGTCGGCGAAGGCCACGAGACCGCGGCCGATGCGGACGGGCCGGTCATGACCTTCGGTGCACCCACCGTCGGCGAGGTCCTGGCCGAGCGGTACCAGCTCGAGGAGCACGTCAACAACGACAGCGCCGGCCGGCAGGTCTGGCGGGGCATTGACGTCATCCTGCGCCGCCCGGTCGCCGTGGTGCTCCGGTACCCCGGCGGCGACTCGGCGACCGAGATGCTGCAGGCCGCGGTCGACGCGAGCCGGGTCATCCACCCCAATCTGGTCGGCGTCTACGACGCGATCGACGAGGCCGCCCGGGCGTACGTGGTGCGCGAGTGGGTCGACGGGCAGTCGCTGCGCGAGGTGATCGCCGAGGAGGGTCCGCAGGACCCGGCCCGGGCCACCTCGATCGCGCATTCGCTCACCGACGCGCTGACCGCGGTGCACGCCACCGGCATGGTGCATGGCAACGTGCATCCCGGCACCACTCTGATCGCCAACGACGGCCGGGTGGTCCTGGCGGATGCGCGGGCCGACTCCGCGGACAACGTCGAGACCGACGTCCGGTCGATCGGCGGCATCCTCTACTTTGCTCTCACCGCCCACTGGCCGCACGCCGAGGTCGGCCAGTCCGCGCTGCCGGACGCCACCCGGGACGGCAACGGCCACCCGGCCACCCCCCGGCAGATCCGCGCCGGCGTGCCGGCCTACCTCGACGACCTGACGATGGACCTGCTGGACAAGCGGGTGGCCGCGCCTGAGGCCGGTGCGCTCGCCGCCGAGCTGGCCCGGCTCGACTCCGCCGAGGACGACTACGAGGACGTCGGCCCACTGCGCTTCGCGCAGAGCACCACGACCGAGCCGGTCCGCAGCGCTCCGAAGATCGTCATCGGGGTCGCCGCGCTCGTCGTGATCGCGATCATCGGACTGGTCTTCGGCATCCGCGCGATCACCAGCTCGGACGACCCCGATCCGACCCGGACCAAGCAGTCGGCCACCGGGCAGGAGCAGGGTGGCACCGACGACGACAATCAGGCCGCCGCGGCGACGCCGAAGAAGATCCCGTTGACCGCGGACATGGTCCGCATAGTCGATCCGCCGGATGGCGACCGCGAAGACAGCGGTCAGGCCAAGAACACGGTCGACAATGACCCGGCAACGGTCTGGGAGACGCAGCGATTCCGGCAGGCCAACTTCGGCAACCGCAAGCCCGGCATGGGTGTTCTGATCAATCTGGGTACGCCGCGGTCGCTCTCCGAGGTTGAGGTCGAGACGTCCGATTCGGGCGTGGGGATGGATATTCGCACCGGTTCCAACGATCCCGGCGACACCTCGAGCGGTGACCAGTGGATCATGGACAACTACAAGAAACTGGGCGAGAGCGACACGAAGACGGACGGCACTCGCGAGGTGTTCTCGGTCTTCGAAACGAACGCCAAGTACCAGTACATCCTGGTCTTCCTGACCGAGCTGCCGCCGGCCGACGACGACCGGGGCGGCTTCAAGGTCAGCGTCAACAAGATCGAAATCTCCGGCTTCTGAGCTAATCGGCCTCGCTTCGCTCGGCGGGCATTGCGCCCCGGAAAGCTGGTGTCGAGGGCGCAATGCGTGGCGGTTGCTCCGCAATACTCACGGGGTTGTGCTTCT
>DASWMR010000357.1:0-4978 GCA_036399635.1 Actinoplanes sp.
GACGCCAGCTCGCCGCGCCGAGGTCACCGACCACATTCAGCCGGACCGGTCGCGGCCCGCCCTCGAACGTGCCCGAGGAGGGGTGCGAACCGATCCGGCCGGCCGACGCCAGGTCTTCCCAGCGCGCCGCGTACCCGTCGATCGCGGCCTGATCGAAGGCCGGATAGGGGTGCGGGGCGAGCACGTCGTTCGCCAGGACGTTGCCGTGCGCCTGGGTCAGGTCGAGGTCGAGCGGAGGCAACGCCCGCAACCTGCGCAGCACACGGCCCAGGTATTCGGCGAGAGGCATCAGCTCGTTGGCGGCCGCCTCGGCATCGGCCGTCGCGGTCATCCGTTGGCACCGCCGGCGACAAACTCGGCCAGCCAGGTGCGGAACTCCTCGCCCAGGTCGTCGCGCTGCGCGGCGAGCATCACCACGGCCTGCAGGTAGCCCAGCGGCATGCCGGTGTCGTACCGGTGGCCGCGGTAGATGATGCCGTGCACCGGCACCCCGTCGGCCAGCAGCTGGGCCATCGCGTCGGTCAGCTGGATCTCGCCGCCGCTGCCCGGCTTGGTGTTGTCGATCGCCTCGAAGATGGACGGGGGAAGGATGTAACGGCCGAGCACCGCCAGGTTGCTCGGCGCCTCCTCGGGCGACGGCTTCTCCACCAGGCCGCTCACCTGGACGACGTCCTCGCCCAGGTCGGACGGCTGCACCGAGGCGATGCCGTAGCGCGACGTCTCCTCCGGCTTGACCTCCATGAAGGCGAGCACGATGCCGCCGGTCCGGGCCTGCAGGTCGAGCATGGCCGGCAGCAGCGGCTTGTTCTCCTCGACGAACTCGTCGCCGAGGAGCACCGCGAAGGCGTTGTCGCCGACATGCGACGCGGCGGTGCCGACCGCGTGGCCCAGCCCGAGCGGCTCGCCCTGCCGGCAGGTGTAGATGTCGGCCAGCTCGCTGGTGCGGCGCACCGCGGCGAGCCGCACGTGGTCGCCCTTCTCCGCGAGGCGGGCCTCGACGTCCGGCCGGCGGTCGAAGTGGTCGACCATCGAGGTTTTGCCCCGGCCGGTGACCAGCAGGACGTCGGTGATCCCGGCAGCCGCGGCCTCCTCGACGATGTACTGCAGGACCGGGCGGTCCACGACCGGCAGCAGCTCCTTCGGTACGGCCTTGGTGGCCGGCAGGAAGCGGGTAGCTAGTCCGGCCGCCGGAATCACTGCCTTCACGGCCCTGCGTCCGGTCGCTTCGGCGTTCGTGGTCATTTGAGGGGTCACCGCACCTTCGGTCGATCGTGCCCGGGTTTCTCGGCAGACTATCGGCCGCGCCTGCGCCTCGGCGGGCGTGGTCCGGTGCCCGCGGTCGCCGCGCGACCATTGTTTCCGTCGTGTTCGCCCGACGGAACCGCCGAGTTGATCACATCGACGGCTTCGGCCGGTCGGTACGTGTCGCGGCCCGCCCGCTTAGCCGCGTAGAGCGCCGCGTCGGCGGCCTGCAGCACCTGGTCAGCCGTGGTCCCGTGCTCCGGGAAGACGGCCACCCCGATCGAGACGGTGACCGGGATCTGGTCGCCGCGTTCCGGATGCTGAGGGTCGAGCGACATCGGCCGGTCCCGCACGGCGGCTCCCAGACGTTCGGCCACGATCACTCCACCGTACGCGTCGGTCTCCGGCAGCAGCACCACGAACTCCTCCCCGCCCTGGCGGAACGCGAAGTCGACCTCGCGCAGCCCGAGCCGCAGGCGTCGGGCGAACTCCCCCAGCACCGCGTCACCGGCCGCGTGGCCGTAAGTGTCGTTGACCTCCTTGAAGTGGTCGAGGTCGAGCACCAGCACGGCCAGCATCCGGCCGAACCGGCTCGCCCGTTCCACCTCACGACGCAGTGATTCGCGCAGATAGCGGTAATTCCACAGCCCGGTGAGCGGATCGGTGAGCGACAGCCGCTGCGCCTCCTCGTGCACCCGCACGTTGTGCACCGCCACCCCCGCCTGCCCGGCGAACGTCCGCAGGGTGTGCAGGTCGGCGTCGTCGAACGCGCCGCCGCCCACCCGGTCGTAGAGGGCCAGCACGCCGAGCGTGGCCGGCGTCGCGGCCGGCAGCGGATCACCCGGCAGCAGTGCCTCGTCGACCGCGGCCGGAGCGCAGATCGGCACCGCCACGTACGTGCGGCAGGGCGGCTCGGTCGACGCCACCTCGCCCTGGCCGCGCCGCGGTTCACCGGTGGCCGCCACCGCGCCGAGCACGCCCGCACCGACCGGCAGGCGCCGGTCGGCGAGCTCGGCCTCGGAGACGTCCCAGTCGCCGGTCAGGCCGATCCCGCACTGGGCGGCGAGCTGACCGGTGAGCGGGTCGATGAGCAGCACCAGGCCGGCCCGGGCGCCGGTCGCGGCCTGTGCGGTACGCAGGATGACCTGCAGGATCCGCTGCAGGTCATGGGTGCTGGACAGGGTCTCGCCGAGAATCGCCAGGTGCCCGCGCAGCTGGTCCCGGCTGGCGGTGAGCGCCTGCACGTACGCCTGAAGCTCGCGCGTCATCCGGTTGAAGGTGGCCACCACCCGGCCGAGTTCGTCGTGCCGCTGAATCGGCACCCGGGTGTCGAGTTCGCCGTCGGCCACCCGATCGGCGGCCCAGGCCAGGTCACCCAGCGGGCGGGTGGTGGAGTGCGCCAGCCAGCGGGCCACGAACACCGCGGCTGCGGCGGCGAGGAGCACCAGGGCCGGCAGTACGCCGTACCGGAAGGTGGGGTCGCTCTGCGGCACGGTGAGCGCAAGCGGCAGCGGCTGGCCCGGCCCGGCGCTCAGCTGGCGGTCACGTCTTGTGCCGTCGCCCAGGGTGACGTGCGTGCCGGAGGCTGCGGCGAGGCGGTCGAGGAAGGTGGCGTCGACTGTCTGCGCGGCCGTGACGGAAAGCCCGCCGGAGGTCGCGGTGGCGGCGATCGCGGTGACCGGACCGCCGGCCGGGGACGCGCACTCCTGCCAGCCCGCCGCGGACGCGGGTGTCGGCGGCGCCGGGCCGGATGCCGTCTTGATCCGGATGTCGCTGGCCAGGCCCCGGGCCACCAGCTGGTCGGCCACCGCGGAGCGGTCGGCGGACGGCACCACGGTCACCGCATCGGCGGCCACCTGCAGCTGCCGGCAGATCGCCCCGATGCCGGTCGCCACCGTCGAGGCGGCATGATCGAGCCGCTCGGTCGTCCGCTCCCGGGTGACCGTGGCGACCGTCAGGGCGACGAAGATGGAGCCCAGCAGGACCGGACCGAGCACGACCACCAGGAAGGCGGTGGTGAGACGGCCACGTAGCGTCACGCGTCCTCCCGGCGGTGGCCCTCTGTTCGCTTTTCATTCCGGGTGCTTTAGGAGCTCTGGCCCGGTTTGGAGCGTTGCTGACATAGTGTGCGCCGATTGCCGTTTTTCGAGAAGGGGTGTTGCATGTCCGATTTACCCGGGGAAGCGGAAGGATCTCGGACAGACAAGATCGCGCTCCGCAGTCGCCTGCTTACCGTACGCCGCTCCCGCAATCCTTCCCAACTCGCGGACGCCGCCACCGCACTTCAAGATCAAATTCATGCCCTGGTACGCCGGCAGGCGCCAGCTACCGTCGCCGCCTACGTTCCGTCATCGAGTGAGCCGGGCGGTCCCGGGTTGCCGGCTCTGCTCGCCTCGCTCGGTCGTCTGCTGCTGCCCGTACTGCTGCCCGACGACGACCTGGACTGGGCCGAGTTCACCGGCCCGCTTGCTCCCGGGCGCCGGGGCCTGCCGGAGCCGACCGGGCCGCGGCTCGGGGTGGACGCAATCCGCTCGGCCGACCTGGTGCTGGTGCCGGCGCTGGCAGTCGACCGGCGGGGCATGCGGTTGGGGCGCGGCGGGGGGTCGTACGACCGGGTGCTGGCCCGACTCGCACCCACCGCAACCCTGATCGTTGCGCTCCTGCACGAGGGCGAGTTGGTCGAGCGGGTGCCGGCCGAGCCGCACGACCGGCCGGTGCACGCAGTTGTCACGCCCAGCGGTGTCGTCAGCCTCATCCCGGCGGTCGAGTGGACGAAGTGACCTCCGATAGCGCAACATTGGCACTCGGATATGGCGAGTGCCAGCAGTAGGAAGATCCGGAGGAGCCGTGCCCACCTACCAGTACGCCTGCACCGAGTGCCAGCAGCAGCTCGAGGCAGTGCAGTCGTTCTCCGACCCGGCGCTCACCGAGTGCCCCAACTGCCAGGGCAAGCTCCGCAAGGTCTTCAACTCGGTCGGGATCGTGTTCAAGGGCTCCGGCTTCTATCGGAACGACTCCCGCGCGGATGCGGTGGGCGCCGAGAAGGCCGCGAGCGGCGACGGCGCCAAGGGTGCCGAGTCGTCGTCCCCCTCGTCCTCGGGTGACTCGTCGTCCAATTCCGCGCCGGCAGTTTCCGGGTCGTCTTCGTCCTCGTCGTCCTCGGCCAACTCGGGGGGCTCCTCGTCGGGCGGTTCCTCGTCCGGCGGTTCCTCGTCCGGCGGCTCTTCGTCGGGCGGCTCTTCGTCGGGCGGCTCCTCGGGCAGCTCGGCTTCTGGAACGAAGGCCGCTGCGACCTCCTGAGCAGCGAGGCGCTGACCACATAGGCCATAGCACAACCGGACCGGGCCTGGGAGTTATCCACAGCGCCGGGTTATCCACCGGGTCGGAACGCGTGCCCGCCCACCCCGCCTAACGTCTGCCCCGGCGCCCGACCACGGCGCCACGGCGACCGGAGGGCAGGGCGATGAGCACACCTCGGAGGGCCCCGCTCGGGGCAGCAGCAGTTGCTCAGCCCTCCGCGCGCGGGTCCGCGAGCCGCGACAGCGGCGATGGGCGCCTCGATCCCGTGCGTTGGCGTCGGCCGGGCCGCGGCACGCTACTACGCCTCGTGGCGGTCGCGGTGCTGCTGACAACGGCCGCCGTGGTGGCGTGGTCACCGCCCCGTCCCTGCACCGCACAGACCGGCGTCGCGGCCGTTCCCCTGCCAGTGTCATCTCCGGCCGCGACGCCCTCTACG
>DASWMR010000358.1:0-8871 GCA_036399635.1 Actinoplanes sp.
AGGACCACCGCGGTGGCGTCGATCAACGGGGCGGCCCGCATCGCCATCTCGGGCAGATCATCCGGGCGGGCGTGGTGGGCCTGCTGCAGCAGGCGTCGCAGCGCCTCGAGCCCGCTCATGTCCGCCCTTCCCATCAAGCCGCCGACGGACCCCCGCTGCCGGCGGCGTCCTGAGGTTACACCCCGCGGTCGCCGCGGTCCGGCGTCGCCAAGCCGTTAGGCTGCCGGATTATTCGCCGCCAGGGCGACCGAAGGAACGGGTCAAGAGCGGCAACGCCGGACCGCGTACGCGTCGTCAGGTGGCCGAGACGTCGATGGCGGCTCGCACCGCGGCCAGGAGCTCGTCGCTGGTGAAGGGTTTGGGCAGCACGGTGGCCTGCGCCTCGAGGACCCCGTAGCGGTTCATCAGGTCCCCGGCGTAGCCCGACATGAACAGCACCTTCGTGCCGGGCCGGCGTTCGAGCAGGCCGGCGGCCAGCTCGTTGCCGAGCATGCCGGGCATCACGACGTCGGTGAGCAGCAGGTCGACGGCCTGCGGGTGGTGATCGGCGACGGCCAGAGCGGCAGCACCGTCGGACGCGGCCAGCACCGTGTAACCCGCCGTGGTGAGGGCCCTGGTGAGAGCCTCGCGGATGCCGTCCTCGTCCTCGGCGACCAGGACGGTTTCGGTGCCCTCGCAGTCGGCCGCCCTCCGCGGCGGCGCCGGCTGCTGGACCGGTTCGTCGGTCGTCGGCAGATGGATGGTGACGACGGCACCCCGCCCGACGGTGGATTCCAGGCGCAGCACACCGCCGAGTTGATTGCTGATGCCGTAGACGGTGGCGAGGCCGAGACCGGTGCCGAGGCCACGGCCCTTGGTGGTGAAGAAGGGTTCGACCGCGCGTTGCAGGGTCTCCGGGGTCATGCCCTGTCCGGTGTCTCGAATGGTCAGGCGGGCGTAATGGCCCGGCGTCGGCGGCGTCGGGCCGGCGTTGCGGTGCTCCCCGGTGATCTCGACGTTGGAGGTGACGATGGTCAGGGTGCCCCCGTCCGGCATCGCCTGGGCGGCGTTGAGTGTCAGGTTGAGCAGGATCTGGGCGATGTTCGTGGGCTCGGCGAGGACCGGGCGCAGGTCCGCCGCGAGGTGGGTCACGAGCTGGACGTGCGATCCGATCCGGGGGGCGAGCAGGTCGTTGGACTCCCGGACGGCCTGATTGAGGTCGAGGGCCGAGCGGTTGATGATCCGCCGGCTGCCGAACGCCAGCAGCTGCTGGGTCAGGCCGATGGCACGTTCGCCGCCCTTGCGGATCTGGGCCAGGTCGCTGAGCAGGTCGCGCCCGGTTTCCGGCGGCAGTTGCCCGGTACCGGTCAGTTCCTCGATGGACTCGGCGACGAAGGCCTGAAACGCCATGATCGATCCGAGGATGTTGTTGAAGTCGTGGCCCACCCCGCCGGCCAGCGTGCTGAGGCTGTCGAGCCGTTCGGTGGCCCGGTCGCGGGCGTCGAGGTCACCCTGGCGTTCGGCCGCCCGGCTCTGCTGGTCGGCCTCGACGAGGCTGGTGACGTCGTCGATGGTCCCGATGAAGCCGGCGTGCTCACCATCGGAGTCCAGCACGGCCTGGACGTGGATGTTGACCCAACGCGAGGACTCGTCGGGCATGGCGATCCGGCTGCGGTACCGGTGTTCGACGTCGCGCGGACCGAGCCCCCGGGAGATGCGCAGGATCTCGTCGCGGTACTCCTCGCCGGCGCAGCCGAGCCAGCCCAGGCCCAGCAGGTCATCGGTCGCCAGCCGGGTGATTTCGGTCAACCGCGCGTTGGCGTACGTGGCTGATCCGTGTTCGTTGCCGAAGACGATGCCGACCGGTGACGACGTCGCCATCAGCCGGAACCGCGCTTCGGTGTCGCTGAGTGCCTTGGTCTTCGCGAAGAGTTTGGCACTGATCGCCCGGAAGCGTTCCTGGTCGACGCGTGCGATGTCGACGGGTTCGGCCGGTCTCCCTTCGGCCAGCACCTCGGTGACCACCTGCATGAGGGTCGGCGGATCGGCGGATCTCGGCAGCATCCGGGAGACGCCGCACGCCTCGACGAACGGCCGGGTCTCGTCCTCCAGGTAGGCGGCGGTCAGAAAGACGATGGGAGTCGTTGCGGTGTCCGGTGCGGCACGGAGTTCCCGGGCCAGCTCCCAGCCGTCCATGCCGGGCATCATGATGTCGGTCAGGACCAGGTCGGGATGTTCCTCGCGAGCAAGCCGCAGAGCCTCGCCCCCCTCGCCGGCCTCGATCACCTGATGCCCCTGATAGCCCAGCAGGGTGCGGACGAGTTCCCGGTTGGTGTGCCGGTCGTCCACCACGAGCACAGTGGCCATGATCAGCCTCGGTCCTTCGACAACGGCGGCAGGTAAGCCTCGAGCTCTCCCACGAAGGTCTCCGGATCGATCGGTTTGGTCAGGTAGTGGTCGAAGCCCGCCTCCAGCGCGCGGTCGTGGTCGCCCACGGTGGCGAAGGAGGTCACGGCGATGACCGGTACGCCGGTGAGTCCGGCCGCCCCGCGCAGGGCGGCCAACGTCTGGTAGCCGTCGATGCCGGGCAGTTGCAGGTCGAGCACCACCAGGTCGGGGCGTTCGGCCTCGGCGCACGCGACGGCCTGCTCCCCGGTCACCGCCTCGGTGACGAGGTGGTCGTGCGCCCGCAGCAGGTAGGACATGAGTTGCATGCCGTGCGGGGTGTCTTCCACCAGCAGCAGACGCGCACCCATGCCGGCCGGCCCTCAGCCGTCGGCCAGGGCGACGGTGAACGTGCTGCCCAGGCCGACGGTGCTGGTCACGGTGATGGTGGCGGCGAGCAGCTGCGCGAGCTTCTGGGAGATGTGCAGCCCGAGCCCGGTCCCCTCGTCGGTGGACTTGGCGGTGGCGGCGCTGCGCTCGAAGGCTCGGAAGATCCGGTCGAGGTCGGCGGTGGGGATGCCGGGGCCGGTGTCGTGCACCGCGATCTCGATGGCCGCGTCGCCGTTCGGCCGGGCCAGGCGCACCGTCACCGCGCCGGCGTCGGTGAACTTGATCGCGTTGTTCACCAGGTTGATCAGGATCTGGCCGACCGCCCGCCGATCCGCCGACGCGATCAGCTTCTCGCCGGGCGCGTCGATGCCCAGAGCAATGCCCTTGGCGTCGGCCAGCGGGCGCAACGACGCCACCACTTCCTCGGCCACGCGCAGGCAGTCCACCGGCTTGCGGGTGATCTGCACGCCGCCGGATTCAATCTTCGCGAGGTCGAGCAGGTCATTGATGATCGACAGGAGGTGCTTGCCACTGGTCTGCACGATCCGCAGCTGGTGGTCCTGCTCGGCATTGAGCGGGCCGGGCAGCTTCATCAGCAGGGTGCCGGTGAAGCCGATGATGGCGTTCAGCGGCGTCCGCAACTCGTGGCTCATGCTGGCGAGGAAGTTGTCCTTGGCGCGACTGGCCCGCTCCAACTCGACGTTCTGCGCGTGCAGCAGCTCCTCGAAGTGCCGCCGGTCACTGATGTCGCGGACCGCCGCCATCGTGAGCCGTCCGGCGGGTGTCTCCAGCGCGCTCAGGCTGACCTCGACCGGAATGCTCGTGCCGTCGCGGTGTCGGGCGGCGACCTCCAGCCCGGCACCCACCTCGCCGGCGTCGACCGAGCGAAGGCCGCCCGGGATGACGTTCTCCACCGGCTGACCCACCAGTTCGTCCCGGCCGTACCCGAAGAGCCGCTCGCAGCGGGCGTTCGCCAGCTCGATCGACCCGGTGGCGTCCACGCCGAGGATCGCGTCCGGGGCCACCTCGATCATCCAGCGGAACTTCGCTTCGGCGCTCTTGCGTTCGCTGACGTCCCGGATGGCGGCGGCCAGGATCGGCCCCTCCGCGGTATGCACGGCGGACAGTGACACCTCGGCCGGGAACGACCTACCGGCCTGGCACCGCCCGACCACCTCCGTGACGACCCGTCCCGGACCGGCGTCGGCCGGCAACCCGGCCGGTATCAACAGCCGAACCGAGCGGCCGATCACCTCGTCGCGCTGGCACGCGAACAACCGCTCAGCCTGGGCGTTCATCAGCAGTACGAGCCCACCCGGATCCACCCCGACGATCGCGTCCGGCGCAGCCTCCAACACGGCTTCAGCTCGCGAGGTGTACGTAAGCATCGAACACCCCACCAGCCACATATCGGCAATAAGCGATTATCCCAGGTTAGTCGGCCGCGGCTCCGGGCCGGGCCACAATCCTGAACAGAGCGCAAGCGGGAGCCAGGCGTACGGGATCTTCTCGCCGGCCTCGACGGCCGCGCCGACGGTCACGTCGCGCGGGGTCTCGAACGGCACGTATCGGCCGGTGAGCACCCGGTCACCTCGGCGCCGCCGACGGTCAGCGTCTCGCCGTCGGCGAGCGCGACGGCCGGGCCGGTCGACCACTCGCCGGGCGCGTCCGGGAAGCGCCGCATCCTGCGCGTCCATGCAGTCCACCATACGCCTATTTGCACGGTAGGAGAAGTAGGATATGGCAAACACTGATCCGGGATGGGTTTCGTTTCCATGTTATCGGGCATTTCGGACTTCGAGTTGATGCGGTCGTAGTCGAGTTGATGAGGAGTTCGGGATGAAGGTTGTGACGTTGGCGGCCGGCCTGGCGGTCGGATACGTACTCGGCAGCCGCGCGGGCCGGGAGAAGTACGAGCAGATCGTGGCCACCGTCCGCAAGGTCACCGGCGAGCCGGTCGCGGTGCCGGCGCCGCACAGCTCCAAGGAGCTGCCCGCCGCCCGGGTGGCCGCCACCCCGGCCGCGGCCGAGACCCCGGTCCCCCGCCCCCCGCGCCGCAAGCACACCAACGCGCACGCCCGCTGAACGCTGGTGTCACCGGGGCCTGGCGTACCGCTAGGTTGATCTCGCGGATCGCGTGCCGCCGTCCCGGCCATCGCCACCACGACGATCCGTCTGGTGGCACTCCGCCCGATCGTCCGCATCCTGCCGCCCTTCGCAATTTCCCACGGAAACAACGAATGAGCTGGGCTGATGGCTCGTCATGGCGGCGCGGTGCGCCGGACCGGCGGGCTCAGCCGGTGATCGTGGTGTGCGGCGCGAGCTGCTCGGCGTGGCTGATCACCTGCTCCGGGGCGACCGTGAAGACCTCGGCGTCGGCCTCGGAGGTCGCCGCGGTGGCCCACTGGTCCCGGTCGTCGCTGACCGAGTCGAAGCGCACCGTGTACTTGCCGGGGGTGAGCCACAGGGTGAACGTGCCGTCGGTTTCCGAAGTGACCGCGGAGTCGCCGGCCGTCCCGTCGGCATAGGCCGTGACGACGGCATGGATCGGGCCCGCCGCGCTGGTGTAGCTGCCGGTGATCGCGCCGGCCGGGGCCAGCTGCTGGTCGACAGTCACCCGCTGGCCGGCGAGCACGGTCGCCGTCACCGTTTGCGCCGGAGCGTAGAGGTCGCGGGCGAAGAAGAACAGAAGCGTGGTGGGCGGCAGGTAGTCGAACAGGTATCGCCCGTCCGCGCCGGCCGTGGTGCGCATGGTGCGGGCGGGGTGCGGCACGGTGACGACGGCGCCAGCTGCCGGCGCGCCGGTGCTCGTGGTGATCAGTCCGGTGAGGGCGCCGTGTGTCAGCACGGTCTCGCGGACCGTCTCGACCTTCCCGGCGGTCACCGTGATCGCGGTGGCGGTGGTCGTGGCGTCCTTCGCCGGGTAGTACTGGATCATCCAGCCACCGGGCAGTGTGGTCCGCAGCCACCATTTCCCGGCCGGCAGGCCGGTGAGCCGGAAGCTGCCGGCCGCGTCGGTGAGCGCCGTGGACACGCCGTCGGTATAGGGATAGTCGAAGTCGACGGCCTCGACGGTCGCGCCGGCGACCGGCTGGCCCCCGTCGCCCAGCGAGCCGGCGATCTCGCCGGTCGCGGCGGTGTCGCCGTGCGCCGGCGGGACGGCGCCGGTCAGCGCTAGCAGGAGCCCGGCCAGGGCGGCGGTGAAAACGCGGCCTGGACGTCTGAGGGCGGGCATCGGGACCTCACACCTTTCTACCGAAAAGGGACGGACACGGGGTGCAGCCGATGAAACCCCGATAGGTAACCATCGATTGACTACGTAGTCAACAGTGGTTGGACCGCCGTCCGATAACGACCGTCCAAGCAGGCGTCCGTCAGTGGTGAAGGCTGTCAGTGGTGAAGGCTTCCGTGAAAGGCCGCCAGGCGCGTGCCCCGGGGGAGGGCACGCGCCTGGCATGAGGGCGAAAATGGTCAGGCCGCGGCGGCCTGCGGCACCGGCAGCCGGCGGGTACCCGGCAGGCTGAACGGGTGGACCTCGGTGACCGCGCCGGTGCCGAGCCAGTACCGGGCCGGCACCATGGCCACGTCGCCTCGCCGGACGGCCTCGTCGACCACCCGGGACCGCTCCTGCAGCAGCTCGGCCGTGTAGAGCGCGTGCTGCCCGCCGACCTCGTCGGCGGTGACCGCGCCCTCGTGCCGGGCGCGCAGCACGTTCGGCGCGATCCGCTCGGCGATGTCGCGGATGTAGCCGTGCGGGACCTGGGCCTCGTCGACCACCGCGGTGGCCGCGGCCACTGCGCCGCAGCCCTCGTGGCCGAGCACGACGATCAGCTCCACACCGAGGTACTGGACCGCGTACTCCACCGAGCCGAGCACCGCCGCGTCCAGGACCTGCCCGGCGGTGCGCACCACGAACAGGTCACCGAGGCCCTGGTCGAAGAGGATCTCGGCGGGCACCCGCGAGTCGGCACACCCGAGGACGAGGGCGTACGGGTTCTGTGACTGGGTGAGCGCACTGCGGCGGCCCTCGCCCCGGCCGTCGGCGGCCGTGCTGCGGCCGTCCGCCCACCGGGCGTTGCCGTCCAGCAGCCGCTGCCACGGGCTGCTCGCCGGATCGGCGTCGAGAATCCTGAACTGAGACACGTTTTCTTCTCCGAATCTGCGCGGGGGCGGGATGGGCGGTCTAGTTGAGGAGGCCGCGGGTGGTGGCGACCTGCTCCTTGAGGACGCCGCCGATCAACTCCTGCGTCTCATTGATCTGCTCGACCGCGGTGTGGATCTCGGCGAGCGACGCGGTGACCGCATCCACCCGCGCCTGGATCGTGCTGACCCGGCTGCTGACCTCGTTGGTCGCCCGCTCGGTCTCGCCGGACAGCTCCTTGACCTCGCCGGCCACCACCGCGAAGCCCTTGCCGGACTCGCCGGCGCGGGCCGCCTCGATTGTCGCGTTCAGAGCCAGCAGCTTGGTCTGCGCCGCGATCGACTGGATGGCCTGCACCACCTGGTTGATCTCGGCGCTCGCCTGGCCGAGCGCGGCCACCTGCTCGTTCGCCTCGACCGTGAGCCGCTCGCTGGTCGCCGCCACCGCGGAGGCCGAGCTGACGTTGCGCTCCACCTCGGCGATCGAGTCGAGTAGCTCGCGGCCGGCGCTGTGCAGCTGCTCGGTCGAGCCGAACCGCTCCAGCGCCTGCCCGACCAGGAACGCCGTGTTGCGCAGGGCGCTTTCCCGGCCCGGATACATGATCAGCGTCCGGGTGGCGAAGAAGTCCATGGTGCCGATGATCTGGCCGCCGACCCGGATGGGCAGGCACACGCCCGACTTGACGCCGGCCGCCTGAGCCGCCGGCCGGCGGACGCAGTCGGTCAGCTCGCCGAGGTCCTCGACGAAGACCAGGTCGCCGCGGGCCCAGGCCCGGCCGGAAAGGCCGACACCCTTGGCGAACGAGGCGGACATCGTGACCTGGCGGAACTCGGCGCCGGCGTCGCCGGACTCGAGCGCGAAGCGGAGCAGGTTGTCGGCGGGGTCGAGCTGCCAGAACGAGCCGTACTGCCAGTCGAAGTCCGTGCGGATGGTCTCCAGCGCGGCCCGGAGTGCCGCGTCCTTGTTGGTGGCCTGGGTCATCTGGCGGATCACCGTGGAGAGGGCGTCCACGTCCTGCCGGCCCTTCTCCTGCCGGACCGCCTCGTGCAGGCGCACCAGCGCGGCCGAGGTCAGGACGCCGACGGCGCGCAGGACGGCCAGCCGACCCTCCGACGGGTCGAGCTCCTCGGTGGTGAAGAAGTCCATGGTGCCGACAACCTTGCCGTCCTCGATGAGCGGAAAGCACACCCCGCTGCGGACGCCCGCCCGGGTCGCGGCCGGTGCGCGTACGCAGTCGGTGATGTCGGCCAGGTTCCGCACGAAGACCAGGTCGCGGCTCCGCCAGGCCCGGCCGGAGAGGCCGACGCCCTCGGCGAACGAGGCCTCGCGGGTCACCCGCCGGAACTCCTCGCCGGCGTCGCCGCAGTCCTGCGCGAACCGGAGCGTCTGCGACGCCGAGTCGAGCTGCCAGTACGACGCGTACGCCCAGTGGAACAGGTCGCGGACCAGCTTGAGCGCGGTCCCGATGGCCTCCTCGGGGTTGGTGGCCTTCTCCATGGCGCGAACGATGGCGGTGACCGCCTCGACGTCCGCCCGCGACTCTTCGAGCTTGGCGCTCATCTGGTCAGATGCGGACTGCTTCCGGCTGCCGAACACGGTTCCCCCTCGTTGAAAAACGCGGCGACTGGCCGCTCAGTTGAGAGCAATTTCGGCACCCGGTGGCCGAGTACCAGAGATTTGCCCCCGGTGTACCCGATCTGCTCCCCAGCGGCGCCACCTCGTACGGACTCCCGGTGCCGGAACGCACCCATAACGGCGCCCGAATCGGGTAGTGAGACGGTCAGGCAACGGTTTCTCCGCGGCCTGAGCAGGCACATCGAGCGAGCGCGACAGGAAGGCAGTCATGGCCCAGGACCAGCACCGCAAGCAGGACCCGCAGGACCAGTACCGCACCCCCGAGGCGCAGGACAGCAACAAGATCAGCCACCCCGGCCGCACCGGTGACATGGATGTGGAGCCGGATCACGGTGAGGACA
>DASWMR010000359.1:0-5832 GCA_036399635.1 Actinoplanes sp.
ACAACGGCGGCACCAGGTGATGCACGGCGCGGGTGGCCGCGCGGCCCGGATCGTGGCGGTCGCGCGCCCGGATAGCGTCCAGCCGGTCCCGGGGCACCACGCCGTAGCCCATCCGCAACCGCAGGCAGAGCGACATCAGCCGGTCACCGTCGATCAGGTGCAGCGCGGCCTCGGCCTGCCGCTCCCACTCGACCAACGGCAGCGACTCGAGCGGCCGCCCGGCCGCGAACGCATCGCGGGCGGCGTGCAGGCTGACCCATACGCCGCAGTGCGACGGCGGGGTCCAGTCCGGATGGTGCCCGTCGCCGGGCCGGGCGGCCCGGGCGTCCGCCGCCGCCCGGGCCAACGAGAAGTCCTCAGCGACTGCCACCTCGTCCGGTGGTTGCCCGCCGGACCGCGCCAGCTGTCCGAGGTAGACCCGCAGTGCGGCACGCACGACCGGGTCCTCGACGGTGGTCAGCCAGCCGCGCGCGGCCTCGGCGACCGGGCCCAGGTCGACGCCGGGCAGCCGGTTCTCGGCCAGTGCCTCGGCCAGTGCCACCACGCCGGCCGCCAGGTGGCCGCGGTGCGGCTGCGCGCCGGCGACGAGCCGGGCCAGTGCGGCCACCTCCGCCGCGGTCGACGGCGCCGGGCCGTGGCGGGCGTGGGCGAGCCGGGCGCGCCATCGCAGGTGGACCGCGACCGGTTGGCTGGCGCGGCCGGCCGCCGCCGCCACCCGTGCCCATTCCGCGCCCAGATCACGGCCCGGATCGTCGCGCCGGGTCAGGCCAATCATGGCGGCGTCCACGGCCGCCGCCAGCAGCCGGTTGTCGGCGATCCCATCACCGGCGCCCGGATGCGTATCCTCCGGTACTTCGCCGAGCACCCGCGGCCCGACGCCGGCCAGCCAGGCCCAGCCGTCCTCGCGGGCCACCCGGCGCTCGACCTCCGCCCAGACGTGGAGCGCCGCGTCCCGGCCGGACAGCCGCAGCGCCGACAGGACGTGTGCGGTGCTGATCTGGCCGAGCGGCCGGGCCCGCAGGCCGTCGATCAGGGCGGCCGCCAACCGGTCGCGGGTCTCGTCGAACCGGCGCCGATCAGTGGCCCGTGCCCAGTCCAGCAGGTGCGGTTGCAGCCCGCGGTCGATCTCGACGATGGGTGAGCGGCTCGCCGGGTCGGTGTCCGTGTCCGTCCACTCCAACCGGGCGAACTCGCGGACGACGGCGTCGGCATCAGCCTCCCGGACGTCGGGGTTCGCCGGGGCGAGCATCCGCGCGTCGAAGCGCCCCAGCAGCGCGACCGCCGGCAACCAGCGGCGCAGCCGGTCACCGAGGCGCGGCACGATCCGCGCATCGATGTAGTCGGAGCGCCGGTTCTGCAGCAGATCGTCCGGCTTGATCGAAGGGTCGGCCGTCCACCAGCGCCAGTACATCGCCAGGTCGTACGGGCTGTAGCGCGGCGCCGCCCGGTCGTGGGCCGGGCCGCCGCCGGGCGCCGGGCCGTGCTCCGGCGAAAGGGCAAGGATGGTCCGGCGCAGCTTCGCCGGCATGACCTTGCCGTGGTACCGGCGTTTCAGCAACTGCCCGGCCTCCGCGTCCCGGAAGCCGTGGACCTCGAAGACCGCCAGCCCGGCCTCGACCACCCCGAGCCGCCGCCGGCCGGACAGCAGCACCCGGACGGCGGGGACCGTCGCCTGCACCAGCCGCAGCCGGTCGAGCATGGCCCGTACCGCCGGGTTGGGCCCGTCGTCCGGCGCCCGCCGGGCCAGCTCCTCGCAGGTGTCCAGGATCAGCACGACCGGCTGGGGCAGCGCGGCCACGAAGCGCGCGAAGGCTTTCGTCGCCTGGTCCACCAGGTGCGCACCGGCCGGCCCGGACCCGGTGGCCTCGGCGCTCTTGGCGATCGACAGGAACGCGTCGAGGGCCGCCGCCCGGTCGCCTGGGCCGACACCGTCGCCCGGTTTCGCGACGTACGGCGCGAGCTCCTCGGCGAACTCGACAAGCAGCTGGACCGGCCGCCGGATCGGATACTCCGGGTTGAGGTGGTCGAAGTCCACCCGGGCCATCGGCACGGTGCCGAGGCCGTGCTCCCGCGCGAACCGGCCGGAGGCGAGATACCGGATGAACATCGTCTTGCCGGTACCGCCGCGGCCGAGCAGATGCAGCGCCCACGGATCGTCCGGCGCGGTCTTCGTGATCAGCGCGGTGACCCGCTCGGTCCAGTCCGGACGGTCTTGGAAGTCCCGGAGCGACTCCAGGTCGTGGGAGAGCCGGTGGGCGAGCGTCACCTGGCGGTGGGCGCTCGCCACCTGGTCGGCCCGGCCGTCGTGGCACAGCCCGAGCACCCGCTCGACGAGCTGGGTCTCCCCGGTGACAAGCGTGATCCAGTCGCGGACCACTGACGGCACCGGGTGGTCGTCGGGCAGCCGGCGCAGTTCGCGGGCGATCTGCTGGGCCAGGATCTGCAGGTGCAGGCGGCCGTGGTGGCGGACCGCCCGGGCTAGCACCGCGGCGCGGGCGTCATCGGTGAGCCAGAACGTCGCGTACGGGAAGCGGGCCGCGGTCAACCCGCCGCGGCAGGCCGCGGAACCGGCGGCGACCGCCCGGTCGACCAGGCGCAGCAGACTGGTGTCCCGATCGCCCGGTGCCCCCTTCCCGGGCGCCGGGAAGGAGGTGTGCAGCGCCGCCGCACCGGTCCACACTGGCGGCAACGCGAGCCAGACCAGGGGGTCCGAGTCCGCATCCGCGGGCGGCAGGGCCGGTGCGCTCACGTCAGCTCCAGCTCGTCCAGGCCGGTGCCCTGCAGGATGCCGTAGTCGTCATCCTCCTGGAACCAGTCGTGTTCGCGGCCCTTGCGGGCCAGCTCGGCCAGCACGGCGGGGTCGTAGAACCGGGAGGCCTTGGCCATCAGCGTCTGCGCCGTCTGGTGCCAGCTGCGCTCCTGCCCCGCGCGTGGGCTGAGCACCAGGCGAGGCACCGCCGGTTCGCCGTCCTGCCACGCGTCGAGGGGGGACCCGGCCATCGGATTGAGCAACAACCACAGGCACACGAGGACGTCGTGGTCGGAGCCGTCGGCCGAGGCCAGTTCGTGCGGCATCGGCAGGTCGGTGCGCAGCACGTCGCCGAGGGCGGTCAACCGCTGGGCCAGTCCCTGCGACCCGGTGCCCTTGCCGTCCGGGTGCTCGCGGGCGAACAGAACGACCGGAATCTTGAGCCGGGTCGCGGACCCGGCTTGCGGAGCGTGCGAAGCCCGGGTGCCCAGCATGGCGCACAGATCCTGGGCATCGGCGCTGTAGCGATCCACATCGTCCAGCAACAGCACCGGCGACGCGCGATAGGGCCGCGACAACAGCTGAGCGGCGGCCGCGTCCTCGAGCATCGTGACCAGGTCGATCCGGAGGCCGGTCGCGAGTTCGCTGGCGTCGACGACCGGCTCGTCCCGCTCCAGCGTGTCCCGCAGGGCCGAGATCTCCGAGTCGATCGGGCGGCCACCTGGGCCGGCGGCCGGTCGACCGGCGGCGGCCCGGACCGTCTGCAGGGTCGCACTGGGGAAATCCGTCGACAGGCCGAGGGCAAAGCGGCAGTCGACGATCGCCTGCACGATGAACAGGGCCAGCAGCGCCGCGGTCCGCGGCGGGTCATTGTCGAACGGGCCGACCACGCAAGGCAACGACCCACCCCGCAGAGCGGTCCCGGCCAGCTCACTGAGCAGCCGGCTGCCGCCGGCGTGCGTGCCCTTGCAGCGGGACTGGACGAGCAGGACCGTTCGGGACGGCGGGTCCGGGTCGAGCAGCTCGTCGAGGGCGTCGAGGAACGACTCCCGGGAACAGAGCACCGGCTGCTCGTGCCGTTCCAGCAGGCGCAGCAGGTCGATCTGCCGGCGGACCCGGCGGCGGCTGTTGAAGGTCACCGGGCGGTGCCCCTCGGGCAGGTGGGTGGAGGCGAACAGCGGCGAGAGGGCCCAGCCGATCGGGTGCGGCGCGCGCTGCCGGCCGAAGGCCACCACGCGGGCCCCGGCCGTGGCCTCGGCAACCGGCAGCCCCTTGGCGATCGACGCGCCGAGAACCCGGACGAACAAGCGGTACGCGATGTCCGACACCACGCCGGTCAGCGCCACCACGATCGGAATCCCGGCCGCCACCAGCTCGGCCGCCAGCGCGGCGGCGGCCTGTTCCAGGGGCATCCCGGTGTCCATGGCACCGGCCTCGCAGGCGCTCAGCAACACGATCGAGGGCAGCCGGCGGTAGTAGGTCAGCGCATCGGCGAGCTGGGTGGCGGTTACCTCGGCCCAGCCCGGGGCGCCGTCGAGCCGCATCTGCAGTACCGCCCGCCGGCCCTCAACATCCCACCGGGCAGCGGCGACGAGATGCACCACGTGCGGATGGAACCTCTGGCAGGCGATGCGCAGGTCGGCCAGGCTGCGGTCGTACGCGGCGCGGGTGTCCACCACCCCGCCGGTCCGCTGCATGCCCTGCAACACACCCACGGTCTCGGCGCCGGGCCGTACCGTTGGGTCGGTGATTCCGGTCGCGGCGAAGTGGAGAAAGCGCGGCAGCTTGGTGATCTCGGGTACCGACCGGTCGGACACACCCGGGGCCGGGCGGACCTGCCGCACGATCGACATCGGCCGCCGCGGATCGCGCGCCAGGTGGCTGCCGCGCGCCGGGTCGAACAGCAGCTCCCAGACCAGCCGATGCAGGTCCGTGTCGTCCGGGTCGCAGCGGATCGCCAGCTCGATCGGTCCGCTGGGCTCAGCGGTCAGGCCGGCCCACTCGCCCGCGTCGACGAAGGTCTCGAAGAGGTACTTGCCGTAGGTCAGTGCGCCGTCGGTCAGCCTCTCCCGCTCCGCATCGGTCGCCGGGGCCATGGTGAGCACCTGGGCGCTCTGGTGGCGAAAGAGCTCGGCGTAGTCGGCGGCGCCGGGCAACTGCGGCCACCAGCGGCCATCGTCGACCTGAGCCGCGACGAAACGCGCCGGGCCGGGGTCGTGGCCCGCGAGGCCGAGTCGCACGTTCCAACCGGGTCCCTTCGTCGAGTTCGTCGAGCGCTCGGTGGACAGCACGATCCTCACCGAACACCAATTCCTTCACCATGCAGCAGACGAGGGTTGTCCCGGGCCACGGTCCTGAATAATCCTCACTGGACTGATCAATTACCGCGGATATTGTCCGCACGGCGATTAGGCCGCGCTCGCGATCATCGATGCCGGACACCGAGTGCGTCACCGCCCCGATTGGGCCGATCATCCGATGAATCACCGGTCGCCCGGCCGAGGCCGCCCGGGTACCCGGCCTCGTTGGGGTACCCGAAGGATGAAATTTGTACCGCTGGGCGGCCGGACATGGTTGCCTCGCCCGAGGTTGGCGCATTGTCGCCCTAGCGTGCCGAGCCGGCGATGGTCCACTATAAAGATTCGGCATCGGCGCTCGGCAATTCGGCAGTCCGAAATGCAGTAATGTCGGTCGGTCAGTAATTTCGGTTCGGCAGGAAATAAGGCGAGCTGGGGGAGAGGCGATGAGCCGGCGGAGACCTGGGAAAATGACGTATCCGCACGTTTCCCCCCGCGGCTCCATCGGTACCTGGATGCTTTCCCTCACGGTTGTCGTCGGAGCCGTGATCGTCGTCGCCACGCTCCATTGGTCGATGCCCGAGCTTGCCGTCGTCGTCGTCGCCGCGGTGATCCTGACCGCTCCGTTCGGCGCCGTCCCCGCCCCGGTCCCGGTCCGCCGAGTGGCCGACCGGCTGATCCGCACGACCGGCAGCGGCCGGCCGGGCCCGGCGCGCCGAGCCCGGGAGAAAGCACGGCGACACCGGCCGGAGCCAGCGCGCGACTACCTGGTGCCGGTCGAGGTGC
>DASWMR010000360.1:0-11914 GCA_036399635.1 Actinoplanes sp.
TCCACCCGGGCCTCGACCACCTCGACCGGCAGGCCGTCGAGATTGGCCCGGGCCGCCGCGGCGCCGACCGGCGACGACTCGACAAGCGTGACGGCCGCCCCGGTGCGCTCGGCCAGGGCGCCGGCGAAGAGCCCGGCACCGCCGTAGAGGTCCCAGCAGATCTCGCCCGGTGCCGGTTCCAGCAGCTCGAGCACGGCGTCGACAAGCGTGCTCGCGGCGGCCGGATGGACCTGCCAGAAGGCCTCCGGCGGCACCCGCCAGCGTCGGCCGCCGGCCACCTCGACCACCTCGTCCGGGCCGCTCAGCCGCCTCGGGAAGGCGGGCGACGCCTCGGTCGGGTCGTCGGTCGGCACCGCGCCGCGGCCGGTCGGGCGGGTCAGCACCGCGACGTCGCCGCCGGTCGTCGCCACGGCCTCGATCGCGCCGGCTTCGTCCCAGATGCGGGCCAGCAGGTCGAGCTCCTGGATGGCCGGGTGCGCGATGCGGCACCGGTCGATCGGGACGACCTGGTTCGAGCGGTGCTGCAGGAGCCCGGCGCGGCCGGTGGCGTCCACCGCGTACCGCACCCGGCTGCGCCAGCCGAGCAGGCGCCCGACGAGTTGCCCGGAGCCGTCCGCTGCGGTGGGCAACGCTTCGACGCGTACGGCATGGGTGACGCCGGCCAACCGCCGCAGCTGTTCCGCGACGATGGCCTCCTTCCAGCGCAGCTGGGCGGAGCCGGCGACGTGCTGAAGGTCACACCCGCCGCAGCCGCCCGGGTGGGCGTAGGGGCACGGGGGCGACACGCGGTCGACCGAGGGCGTGTGGATCTCGACCGCGTCGGCCCGGAGGAAGCCCTTGTGCAGCTCGGTGATCTCCGCGGTGACCGTCTCGCCGGGCAGTGCGTGTCGGACGAAGATCACCCGGCCGTGCGGGCCGCCCAGCCGGGCCACGCAGTGCCCGCCGTGCGCCGGAGCGCCGACGGTCAGCTCGACCCGGTCTCCCTCGACCAGCTCCAGCGCCGCCGGCTCGAGGTCCGCCGTCACTTCGGGCCGCCTGGCGCACTGTCGTCGGTCGGCGAGGGCTCGGAACGGGTACGCGGGCCGCGCTGCGGAGCCTGGCTCAGGTTGCGGTCCAGACGCTCCAGGTCGCGATCCTGACTGGAGCGCAGCTGCCAGGGCACGCTGGTGACCATCACGCCCGGTTCGAAGAGCAGCCGGCTCTTGATCCGCAGCGCGCTCTGGTTGTGCAGCAGGTTCTCCCACCAGCGGCCCACCACGTACTCCGGCACGAAGACGGTGACCACGTCGCGGGGGGAGCCGCGCCGCATGCCCTTGACGAAGTCGATGATCGGGCGGGTGATCTCCCGGTAGGGCGACTCGACGACGGTGAGCGGGATCGGGATCTGTCGGCGCTCCCACTCGTCCTGGATCCGGCGGGTGTCCTTGTCGTCCACGTTCACGGTGACGGCGGTGAGCGTGTCCGGCCGGGTGGCCTGGGCATAGGCGACCGCCCGCAGGGTCGGCAGGTGCACCTTGCTGACCAGCACCACGGCGTGGTTGCGCGACGGCAGCACCGGCCGCTCCTCGGTGGGCAGCAGCTCGGCGGAGACCCGGGTGTAGTGCTTGTGGATGCCGACCATCAGGGCGTAGATGACGACCATGGCGGCGATCGCGATCCACGCACCGAGCAGGAACTTGGTGACCAGCACGACGATCAGGACCGCGCCGGTCAGGCCCATGCCGAATGCGTTGATCGCCCGGGAGCGGATCATCCGGTGGCGCCGGTCCGGGTCGCGCTGGGTGCGCAGCAGCCGGTTCCAGTGCCGGATCATGCCGCCCTGGGAGAGCGTGAACGAGACGAACACGCCGACGATGTAGAGCTGGATCAGCCGGGTGGTCTCCGCCTGGAACGCGGCCACCAGCACCATCGCGGCGAGGGCCAGGAAGATGATGCCGTTGGAGAAGGCCAGCCGGTCGCCGCGGGTGTGCAGCTGGCGGGGCAGGTAGCGGTCCTGGGCCAGGATCGAGCCGAGGACCGGGAAGCCGTTGAAGGCAGTGTTCGCCGCCAGGAACAGGATCAGGGCGGTGACCGTGCCGAGCATATAGAGCAGGATCGAGCCGTTGCCGAACACCGTCTCACCCAGCTGGGCGATGACCGTCTTCTGCTCGTAGTTGAGCGGCCCCGAGACGATCTGCAACGTCGGGTCCTCGACGTATTGCAGATGGACGGCTCGGGCCAGCAGCACGATCCCGGCCAGCATGACGATCGCGATGCCGCCGAGCAGCATCAGCGTGCTGGCCGCGTTCTTGCTCTTCGGCGGCTTGAACGCGGGCACGCCGTTGGAGATGGCCTCGACGCCGGTGAGCGCCGCGCAGCCCGAGGAGAACGTACGCAGCAGCAGATAGGCGAAGCCGAAGGCGGTGAGGTGGCTCTCCTCCGCGGTGATCACCAGGCTGGCGCTCGGCGCGCGCAGGTCATCGCCCAGGACGTAGACCCGGAACAGCCCAGTGAGCACCATGCCGACGACCACGACGATGAATGCGTACGTCGGCACCGCGAAGGCCGTGCCGGACTCGCGCAGGCCCCGCAGGTTGAGCGCGGCGAGCACGGCGATCGCGCCGACCGCGAAGCCGACCTTGTGCTCGGCGACGAACGGCACCACCGAGCCGAGGTTGTTGACGCCGGCCGCGGTCGACACGGCGACGGTCAGGATGTAGTCGACCAGCAGCGCGCTGGCCACCCCCAGCCCGGCCCGAGGCCCGAGATTGACCGTGGCCACCTCGTAATCGCCGCCGCCGGAGGGGTAGGCATGCACGTTCTGCCGGTAGCTGGCCACCACCGTAACCATGACCACTGCGACAGCCAGGGTGATCCACGGGGAGAAGACGAAGGCGCCGGCGCCGGCGATGGACAGGGTCAACAGGATCTCGTCGGGGGCGTACGCCACGCTCGACAGCGCGTCGCTGGCGAAGACGGGCAGGGCGATCCGCTTCGGCAGCAGGGTGTGCTGCAGCCGGTCGGAGCGGAACGGCCTGCCCAGCAGCAGACGCTTGGCGACGGAGCTCGTACTTGCCACGAGTGCAAAGACTACGGCCGCCGATGCCGTCCTGTATCCCGCCCCGGGCACCGCCCATCACACGCGCATGGGACCCTCACTCAGGTGAGCACTGAACCTGGGGGGCGCGACACGTGCACGTGGTGATCATGGGATGCGGGCGGCTCGGCTCGACGCTCGCGCACAACCTCGACGCGCGCGGCCATTCGGTCGCGGTGATCGACCAGAACGCCGACGCGTTCCGCCGGCTCGGTGCCGAGTTCGGCGGCACCACGGTGACCGGCGTCGGCTTCGACCGGGACGTGCTGCGCTCCGCCGGGATCGAGCGCGCGGACGCCTTCGCCGCCGTCTCGAGCGGCGACAACTCCAACATCATTTCGGCCCGGCTGGCCCGCGAGACGTTCGGCGTCACCCGCGTGGTCGCCCGCATCTACGACGCCCGGCGCGCCCAGGTCTACGAGCGGCTGGGCATCCCGACCGTCGCCACGATCCGCTGGGCCGCCGATCGGATGGTGCGGCACCTGGTGCCGGAGGGCACGGTCGAGGTGTTCCGCGACCCGACAAGCGTCGTCTCGATCGTCGAGGTGCCGGTGCACCGCGACTGGGTGGGTCGCCCGCTCAAAACCCTGGAGGAGCGCACCGGCGCCCGGGTGGCCTACCTGATGCGCTTCGGGATGGGCACCCTGGGCACCGCCTCCACCGTGATCCAGGATGGCGATCAGGTCTTCATGCTGGTCACCGACGACACCGTGGCAGTCGTGCTGGACATCGCCTCGGGTGTCGACAAGGAGGGGCACTGACATGCGGATCGCCATCGCGGGAGCCGGCAATGTGGGCCGGTCGATCGCCCAGGAGCTGATCGGCAACGGCCACCAGGTGATGCTGATCGAGCGCCAGCCGCGCCAGCTGCGCCCCGAGCGGGTGCCCGAGGCCGAGTGGGTGCTGGCCGACGCGTGCGAGCTCAGCAGCCTCGAGGAGGCCGACGTGGCCGGCTGCGACGTGGTGGTCGCCGCCACCGGCGACGACAAGGCCAACCTGGTGGTGTCGCTGCTCGCCAAGACCGAGTTCGCGGTGCCCAGGGTGGTGGCCCGGGTCAACCGCGCCGAGAACGAGTGGCTCTTCAACGAGCAGTGGGGCGTGGACGTCTCGGTCAGCAAGCCGCGCCTGATGGCCGCCCTGGTCGAGGAGGCGGTGACGGTCGGCGACCTGGTCCGGCTGATGACCTTCCGGCAGGGCGAGGCCAACCTGGTCGAGATCACTCTGCCGCGCAACGCTCCGTACGAGGGTCAGCCGGTGCGCGCCGTGCCGCTCCCCCGGGACGCCGCCCTGGTGGCGATCCTGCGCGGCAAGCGCGTGGTGGTGCCGACCGCCGACGACCCGCTGGAGGCCGGCGACGAGCTGATCTTCGTCTGCATCGCCGAGGTGGAGGACCAGATCCGCGCGGTGGTGCTCGGCTCCGAGGGCCGCGAGCTGAGCTAGCTCGCGGCTGGGCTAGCTCGTGGGCTGGGCTAGCTCGTGGGCTGGGTCTCCTGCTGGGTGCTGGTCACCCGGTGGATCGCCCACGCGGTGTAGGCGAACGTCCCGGCGTAGATCGGCCAGCTGATCAGGATCCGGACGATGCCGAGCGCGTTCGCCTCGCCTATCGCCCACAGGTAGTACTGGATGCCGGCCCGCAGACTCAGCGAGGCCACCCAGACCAGGGTAAGCCACTGGAAGGTGCGGAACAGCCGGGCGTTGCCGAACCAGTCCTGGCGGCCCTTGTTCGCCATGATCCCCCAGGCGTAGCCGATCAACGGCTTGCGCACCACTACGGAGAGCAGCAACACCGCGGCCTGCCCGAAGGTCAGCAGGATGCCGGGGAGGTAGAAGTCCTTCGCGTCGCCGGTGCGCCAGGCGAGGTACGCGCCGATCCCGATGCCGAAGAGCCCGTTCACCGCGTGCCGGACGGCCTCTTTGCGGGCCAGCCGGTAAGCGCCGATGGCGAGCGCCGAACCGACCGCGCCGCCGATCGCCCAGTAGAGCGCGGTGCGCTTCTCCAGACCCGCGACGGCGTCGCCGAGCAGCACGTTGAGCACCACGAAGGCGAGGACCGGCAGGCTCGACTCGATCAGCCCGCGCACGCCGCCCAGCTGCTCGGAGATCTGCTCGCTCATCGACGGGAGCGGCTCCTCGCCCGCCGCGTCCTCGTCCGGGACCGGGTGGAGGTTGAGTTCCTCGACGATCTCCTGAGCGAGCCGCTCCTCCGCGGTGTTGAGGTCGAGCACCTCGGCGAGCCGTTCCTCCCCGGATTCGTGCGCGGCGTGGCGCGGCTCGCTGCCGGGTGTCACCGGGGCGCCTCCAGCTCGTAGAACGGGTTGTAGATGACCTTGCGGTCGTCCCGGATGGCTATCCGGCCTCGGGCGGTCAGCTGACGCCCCGGCTCGACGCCGGGGATCGACCGACGCCCAAGGAAGATCAGCGTGACCACGTCACTGCCGTCCCAGAGGTCGGCTTCCAAGGTCGGCAGGTTCGTCCGGGGAGTGTACGCCACCGTACGGAGCCGCCCGGAAACCGAGACCACCTGGCCGCGGCTGCAATCACCGGCCGGCACCGCGCCGCACTTGGCGCTGTCCCGCTGGAGCTGTTGCGCGTCGAGCTCCGAGTCGCTTGCGGTCAACCGGTCGAGAAATTTACGCAGATTCGTGCGCTCGTCGGTCGTCATGACCCTCTCCTCGCCGGGCGGCGGATGGACGGCTCAGTGTGAGCTGACACCGTCCATCCACGGTACGCCGGAAGCCCCCGCGTGACGTCGGTCACCCGCGAGCTAGTGCAAGCTCCCGTTCGCTTCCTGGTGCTCCGCGTCGTGGTCCTGCTCGGCCTGCTCGGTCATCTCCTTGGGCAGCCGCAGCGGCAGCGCCTCGCGGACCGGGCGGGCCTCCTGGTCACGGATGACCACCAGGCCGGAGAGCACCACGCCGAGCGCGCCCTCGCGGGCCGGGTCGGCAGCCGCCGCGCCCTGGTACAGCGCGCGGACCATCCAGCGCGGCCCGTCCACGCCGACGAACCGGACGTCGGCCGGCCCCTCCGGAGTGTTCACCCGAGCGGCGAGCTCCTTGCCGTACGGCCCGGTGATCTCGCGCGGGGCGACCCCGTCGGAGGTCATCGCCTGGGCGATCTCCTCGCGGATCTCGTCCCAGATGCCCTCGCTGCGCGGCGCGGCGAACACCCCGAGCTGCAGGGCACTGTCGCCGTCGACGAGCACGATCTGCTCGACGCCGCCGTCCGGGTTGGCCTGCACCCGCACCTCGACGCCGTCGACCGCGGGGATCTGCAGACTGCCCAGGTCGAGCCGCTGAACACCGGCCGGGGCGTGCCGCTCGTCGTACGGGCCGCGGTCGGGCGGCGGGGCCTCCTCGTCCACGGCAAGGCTCTGCTTGAGGGCTTCGGAGGGCGGCGCGTCGGTCGCACGCACGTGCTTGGGGCCGCCACGCTTACGGGAGAACATCACTGCCACCTTCTGTCCTAGGACTGCGACTGCGTCTGCTGCGTGGGCAGCGCCTGGTGTCCGCCGGTCGAACCGTGCCCGCCGGCACCACGCACGGTGCCGTCCAGCTCGTCGACCACCCGGAACTCGGCTCGCTCGACCCGCTGGACGACCAGCTGGGCGATGCGGTCCCCGCGCGAGATCTGGACCGTGTTGGCCGGGTCGTGGTTGACCAGGAGCACGAGGATTTCACCGCGGTAGCCGGCGTCGACCGTACCCGGCGCGTTGAGGACCGTCACGCCCAGCCGCGCGGCGAGCCCGGAGCGTGGGTGAACGAGCCCGACGAAACCCTCCGGGATCGCCACCGCAATACCCGTCCGCACCGCCGCCCGGGCGCCCGGGGCGAGCTCGGTACCCTCGGCTGCGACCAGGTCGGCGCCCGCGTCGCCCGGGTGCGCATAGGCGGGCAGCGGCAGATCCGGGTCGAGCCGGCGGATCGGAATGACTACGTCGGTCAAGGCACACGTTCCTCACTCGTGCGGCGGCGGGCGGCACTCACCCTGCCATCCTGCCGTCGGAGGCAACGGAGGCGCGCCGTACCCTTTCCAGGGTGACACCGCAGTCCGCGGCCCGCACCACGGCCCCCGCCTTCGACGAGCGGCTGGGCGTTTCCTGGTGGATGTGGCCGGCCGCGTTGGCGGTCGCCATGATCCTGGGGTTCGAGATCGTGCTCGGCGTGGGCGGCCTGCCGGCCTGGGTGCCGTTCGCCGTGCTGCTGCCGCTGACCGCCGTGGGGCTGCTCCGCGCCGGACGCATCCGGGTGGCGGTGACCCCGACAGAATTCCTGGTCGACGACGCGCGGCTGCCGGTCTCGGTGATCGCCGAGGTGGTCGCGCTGGACGCGGCCGGCAAGCGGGAGGCGCTCGGCGTGGGCGCCCATCCACTCGCCTTCGTGATCCAGCGCCCGTGGATCGGCCCGGCCGTCCAGGTGCTGCTCGACGACCCGGCCGACCCGACGCCGTACTGGGTGATCAGCACCCGCCGCCCGGTGGAGCTGGCGACCGCGCTGCTGGCGGCCCGCGACCAGAGCTAGAGCCCGTGACCAGAGCTAGCCCGTGACCAGAGCTAGTTGTCGAGGGCCCGGCGCTGCGTCTTGCGCAGGTCCTTGCGCACCTGCTCGCCGACGCTGTGGGTGGCCCGCCGGTTCAGATAGCCGGCCACCGCGGCGCCGGTCAGCAGCGGCCCCATTGTGGTGAGGTTGCGGCCGAACCGGCGCAACAGGCTGCTCTGCAGCTCCTTGCGGGCGGCGGTGCCCAGCACGGTGGCCACCCCCACGCCCGGTACCAGCGGGTTCACCCCGCGCTTGCCAGACCAGGCCTGGATCAGCGCGGCGGCCCGCTCACCCAGCGGGCCGGTGACCGGCTGCCCGTAGACCTCGTGCAGCTCGCCGATCAGCTTGATTTCGACCGCGACTACGCCGACCGTCTCGGCGGCGAGCAGGACCGGCGCGGAGAGCAGGGTGGGCATGGCGACCCATTCCACCGAGGCGACGCCGCCACCGGCCGCCCCAATGCCCGCGGTGGCCCGGGCGGCGTTTCGCACCAGCCGCTCGGCCAGGTCGTCGTCGTCCAGGCCGGGAAAGTGTCGCTGCAAGGTCTCGCGGTCGCGGATGGGCACGTGCGGCGCCACATCGGCGACCACGTCGGCCATCCAGCGGAGCGCGGCCTTCGGCCGGAACAGTTGGCCGAGCCCGCGCCGCCGAATGTCGCCGACCAGCCGGCCGAGCAGCTGCCGGCGGCCGGCCGGCGCGATGTCGTCCGCGGTGAGCGCGGCGATGGTCTTGCCGAGTTCCACGTCGGCAGCAGCCTCCGCGGGTGTCTCGCCGGGGTCCGGGCTCAACGCGCCGGCGCCGGGCCGCGAGTCGGACTCGCTGGGGTGATCCGGGCGGCTCATCGGCGTCCTCCGCGTTGTTCGTCGAGCACGGGCTGCTACTCCGGATCAGGGTGCCCGATGCCGCCCCGGTTCCAAACCAGCAACGCCCAAACCGGCAAACGCCCGAACCTGCGGGGACGCCGCCGTGGCCCGACCGCCGCCCGCGGCCGGGTACGTGGTGCGCGAGCGCCGGTCACGCGCACTCGCGACAGATCAGCTCCCCGTTCCGTTCCGTGGCCAGCTGGCTGCGGTGGTGCACGAGAAAACAACGGGCGCAGCGGAACTCGTCGGACTGCATGGGCAGCACCTTGACGGTCAGTTCCTCGTCGGCCAGGTCGGCACCGGGCAGCTCAAAGCTCTCCGCCACCTCGACCTCGTCGACGTCCACTGCACCCGACTGCGAATCGGCCCGGCGAGACTTCAGCTCCTCGAGGCTGTCCTCGCCGAGGTCGACCTCATCGCGACGCGGTGCGTCGTAGTCGGTGGCCATCGGTTTTCACTCTCCTGTATCGATGTGTCACTTGGCGTTAGTAACGCCGGTGACGAGGTTTCGGTTCCCGGTTCGACGAGACGATTTCCGACACTGGTAAGACGTTTGAAACTGCCCCGGCGAGCGCGGAACATACCTCCGTCGCGGCAGACATGTACGCGTATCGGCGGCCCATTGTTCCCGATGTGACCGAGGCGACATCAAGGTAGGTGCACCGGCGTCTGGATCATCGTCGGCGCGCCGGAGCTATTCCCGGTTTCCGCACGCTTGGCGCACAGACGCTAACCTCTCGACAGGTCCCGCTCCTTCCCCGGCGGGCGTGACACCCGATCTGGAGCCGGCCCCATGAGTTTTGCCCGCGTCCGAGCGCTTGTCGTCGTCGGTGTGCTCGCCGTGGCAGCGGTGATCTTCGTCATCACCGCCCTGGTCCGCGACTCGCAGGGCGGGGCCAGCACCGGCGAGGACTGCCCGGCGGGAGCACCGCTGGCCGACCTTACGCTGCCGGAGGACCAGGCCGAGGTCACCGTGAAGATTTACAACGGCACCGACAAGACCGGGCTGGCCGAGAGCGTCACCCGGGAGTTCGAGAACCGACGCTTCAAGGTGCAGAAGGCGGCCGAGAGCAAGTCGAAGTACAAGGGCGTCGCGGAACTCCGCTTCGGCCCGGACGCCGTCGGCAAGGCCCAGCTGGTGCGGGCGTACTTCCTGGCCCAGTCGAAGATGGAGTACAACGCCAAGCGCAAGGGCTCGGTCATCGACATCGTGATCGGCAACGAGTACCGCCAGTTGGCCACCACCACCGAGGTCAACCAGTCGCTGGTCGAGGTGGGCGAGCCGACGCTGCCGCCGGGTGCGTGTGTGAAGCCGGTCAAGAAGAGCGACCAGTCCTAGCCCGGTCCGGGCGCGGGTCAGGGCCCACCCGCCGCGTCCAGGTCGGACAGCAGGTCGTGCAGCAGGCCGAACAGGGCCGGCGGGGCGGCGACCACCATGTCGAGTCCCGGCGGGGCGCCGTCCAGCCCGGCCACGGTGGCGCCCGCCTCGGTGGCGATCAGGCCGCCCGCCGCGTGGTCCCACGGATTGAGGCCCTTCTCGAAGTACGCGTCCAGGCTGCCGTCGGCGACCGCGCAGAGGTCGAGAGCCGCGGCACCGAAACGTCGGATGTCCCGCACCCGGGTGATCAGCTGAGCGAACACGGCGCCCTGGTGCGCCCGCCGCTTGGCGTCGTAGCCGAAGCCGGTGCCGACCAGGGACTGATCGAGCACCGTCCGCTCCGAGACACGCAGTCGCCGGCCGTCCTGCCAGGCGCCGCCGCCGCGGGTCGCGGTCCACTCGGCGCCAGTGGCCGCGTTGATCACCACGCCGGCCACCGCCACGCCGTCCACCTCGGCGGCCAGCGACACGGCGTACTGCGGCAGGCCGTAGAGGTAGTTCACGGTGCCGTCGATCGGGTCGAGCACCCAGCGCACGGCTCCCGGGGCGGGCTCGAGGACGGACGTGTCGCCGTACTCCTCGCCGAGCACCGTGTCGGCCGGCCGTTCCGCCCGCAGTGCCTCGACCACCTGGCGCTCGACAGCTTTGTCGGCCGCCGTCACCACGTCGGTGTGGGTACTCTTCGTCTGGACATCGGTGATCGCCTCGACCCGCATCCGCAGTGCGGTGGCCGCCGCGTCCCGGGCCACCCGGAGGGCGATCTCCAGCAACTCGTCCGGCACCGGTGTTGTTGCAAACTCGCTCACGTGCCCGTCCTCTCCGCCGTTACCATTCTCGCGCCGGTCAACTCGGGCTCCTACCGGGCGTCTTCAGTCTCGTCTCGGCCAACTTCAGAGAGGTCACCGCCCCCTGCGGCGTGCTGCGGCGAGAGGATCTCGGTGGACGGCGCTACAATTCACCCCTGCCCACCGCTTCACGGACACCAGGTGCTTCGCCCGTCCGTGTCCCGGGGGTCCCCACACCAACACCGGCCAGCCTCTTCGCCGCGTGCTGCGCTGGGCTCATGCCGTGCACCAACCTCATCGCCTTCGGAAGGTCTTTCGTGACAGAAGCCCACCAGAACGGTGCCGACGTTCGCTCCCTCACCGAGGCTCTGATCGCCCACGCCCAGGGTGCGGGCGGGCAGCTCACGTCGGCCGAGGTCGCGCACACGCTCGAGTCTGCCGAGGTGAACCCGACCCAGGCCAAGAAGATCCTGCGCGGGCTCGTGGACGCCGGAATCACCGTCGTCGTCGACGGCTCGGCGAGCACCCGTCGCAAGGTCTCCGCGGCGCGGGCCGCCACCCCGGCCTCGAAGGCCACCACCGCCAAGGCTGCCACGCCGGCCCGGAAGGCGGCGGCCCCGAAGCAGGCCGTCTCCACCGTCAACGTTGCCGGCGAGGCGGACGAGGCCGGCGGTGCCACGCCGGCGGCGCCCGCCGCCAAGCGGGCCGCACCGGCCAAGAAGGCAGCCGCCAAGACGGCGCCGGCGAAGAAGGCCGCCCCGGGCAAGCCCGGCGACCCGGTTCCGGCCGAGGGCGAGGAGATCGATCCCGAAGCCCTCGCCGCCGAGATCGAGGACGTCGTGGTCGACGAGCCGCCCGCCCTGGTTGCGGCCGCCGCGACCGACGCGGCCAGCTCCGCCGAGGACGGCGACTTCGAGTGGGACGACGAGGAGTCCGAGGCGCTGAAGCAGGCACGCCGGGACGCCGAGCTCACCGCCTCGGCCGACTCGGTCCGCGCCTACCTCAAGCAGATCGGCAAGGTGCCGCTGCTCAACGCCGAGCAGGAGGTCGAGCTCGCCAAGCGGATCGAGGCCGGCCTCTACGCGGCCGAGCGCCTGCGCGCCTGCGACGAGGGCGAGGAGAAGCTCGAGCGCACCATGGAGCGCGACCTGCGCTGGATCGGCCGGGACGGCGAGCGGGCCAAGAACCACCTACTCGAGGCCAACCTGCGACTCGTGGTGTCGCTCGCCAAGCGCTACACCGGCCGCGGCATGGCCTTCCTGGATCTGATCCAGGAA
>DASWMR010000361.1:0-2080 GCA_036399635.1 Actinoplanes sp.
GTGACGGGCGGCCGGAGAGCGACGTCCGGCGCCGCGCTGAGGCGCCACGACAGACCGAGCCCGGCCGAGCCGGCCGCAGGGCTGAGGCGGGCGGCAATGTGGACGGCGGCCGGCGGACCGATGGTGGCCGGGGTGCGGAAACCGGCCGCCGGGCCGAGAGCGGCCGCGCCACCGACATCGGCCGGCGCGCCGAGGCGGGTCGCAGCCCGGCCGGCGCCCGCCGGACCGAGGCGGGCCGCAAGCCGGAGACCGGCCGCCGGACCGCCGGCCGGCCGAGCGACACCCCACGCAAGACGGCCTCGCGCCGGGAGACCCCGCGCAGCCGTCGCCCCGAGCCGGACGACGACTACGACCGTCCCGCCCCGCGTCGGAGCCGCGCCGCGGCCACCTCCACCGCGCGCTCCCGGGACGCTGCCAAGCCCATGCGGGCGGGCTCACCGCGTACCGCCAAGGATGAGGGACCACGACGGACCGCAAGCTCGCCGCGGGTGAATCGCGCCGTGCGCGCTGTCGCGTCTCCGCCGCCCAAGCTGGCCAGCGGCACCCGCCGGTTGCGGATCGGCTCGGTCGTCGCCCTCTCCCTGTTCGTGATGATCGGGATCCGGCTGGTCGTGCTGCAGGTCGCCTCGTCGCCGGCCGACGCGGCGCGGCTGATCTCGCTGCGTGAGGACCGGCTGGCCCAGGTCAAGCTGCCGGCCGCGCGGGGCAGCATTCTGGATCGGGACGGCACCGTGCTGGCGCACAGCGTCGAGGCGCGGTTCGTCGCCGCCGACCCGGCTCTGGTGAAGGACCCGGCGGCGACCGCCGCCACGCTGTCCCCGCTGATCGGGGTCGCCCAGTCGGCGCTGATTCCGCTGCTGACGCCGCACAACCGGCCGGGTGGTGGGCAGTCCCGGTTCGAATATCTCGCGCAGGGTGTCGACATCTCGATCGGCGAGAGGATCGCCGCGATGGACCTGAAGGGCATCGTGGTGAAGCAGGACGAGCGCCGCGACGTGCCCGGCGCCGACCTGGCGGCCAACCTGATCGGCTTTACCGGGGCGGACAACTCGGGGCTGGAAGGGCTGGAGGCGCGCTATGACTCGCTGCTTCGCGGTACCGACGGCGAGCGGATCTTCGAGATCGGCAAGGGTGACCTGAACAAGCCGATTCCGGGCGGCTACGAGAAGTACACCGAGCCGCAGCCGGGCACCTCGCTGCAGCTCACCATCGACGGCGACCTGCAGTACGAGGTGCAGGGGATCCTGCGCACCCAGGCGCAGAAGTGGAAGGCCACGATGGCCGGTGCGGTGGTGCTGGACGCCCGGACCGGCCAGGTGCTGGCCCAGGCGAGCTACCCGTCGTACAACGCGGCGAAGCCGCAGGACTACTCGCCGACCGAGCGCGAGGACGTGCCGACCAGCATCGTGGCCGACCCGGGTTCGATCCACAAGGCGTTCATCTTCGGCGCGGCGCTGCAGGAGAAGGTGATCACGCCGGACTCCGTCCTGGCCATCGGGCCGGCCCTGGAGCGCGGCGGGTACGTCTTCAAGGACAGCCACCGGCAGGACAAGGGCACCAAGATGACGATGCCCGGACTGCTCGCCCTGTCGTCCAACGTGGGCACCATCCTGATCGCCGACAAGCTGGGCAAGGAGAAGGTCTACGAGTACCAGCAGAAGTTCGGGCTGGGCCGGGCGACCAACGAGGGCATGCCGGGCGAGGCGACCGGCCGGATCCTCCCGCCGGACGAGTGGAGCGAGTCGGCCTCCGGCTCGGTGCCCATCGGGATGAGCGTGGACGCGACGCTGGTGCAGATGGCGGCCGGGTACGCGGCGATCGCCAACGACGGTGTCTACGTCCAGCCGCACCTGATCCAGTCGATGATCGCCGGCCGGGACGGCAAGGTCACCCAGGCCCCGCCGCCGCGGTCGCACCGGGTGCTGAGCCCGGAGGTGGCCGCCCAGCTGCGCCTGATGCTGGAGACGGTGGTCGACAACGCCGACGCCACCGGCAATCTGGCGGCGGTCACCGGTTACCGCGTGGCGGGCAAGACCGGCACCGGCAAGCGGCTGATCGACGGCCAGTACACGAGCGCCAA
>DASWMR010000362.1:0-2086 GCA_036399635.1 Actinoplanes sp.
GCATTCGGTCATCTTTGTCGCAGCGCCGGGACCGTACCGAATAGCCCCGGCGGCACAAATACCCAGCACCAACGACCGCTCCCGCCGCTCCAGGAGGACTTTCCATGCGCAAGATCACCAAGCGTTCCGCCGCCATCGCCGCCGCGATCGTCGTGGCAGTCGGAGGCGGAGGCGCCGCATGGGCCGCGTGGACCGTCAACAACAGCGCGACCGCCAGCGCCTCGTCTGGAAGCGCCCTGCCGGTTCAGATCGAAGGCGCCGCCCTGACCAGGCCGCTGGTACCCGGTTCGAGCACCGGCGTGAAGTTCACGGTCAAGAACCCGAACCCCTTCAAGGTCAGCGTCACCGGGATCACCCTGACCAACTTCGCGACGAGCAAGTTGGGCTGTACTGCCGACACCTTCCTGATGGTCCCGGGCGCCGCGGTGACCCCATTCCAGATCCCGGCCAAGACGGGTGCCGACACCCCGACCACCACTGTCACGTTCGACAACTCGATCAAGCTCAAGGCCAACCCGAGCACCAGCTGCCAGGGCGCGCCGATCACCTTCAAGGTGAACGTCGCCGGGGAGAGCGTCGACTCCTGATCGCGGTCGGCGGGAGGGATGGTCGCGCACTTCTCCCACCGCCCGACCGGAATGACAAATGAGCCGAGTCAGAAGGAGCAACTCGTGAGGCGCTGGCAGACCTTGGCCGCGGCAGCGGTCGCCATCGCCACCAGTGCGCTGGTTGGCAGTACGGTATCGGGAACCAAGACGCCGGAGCAGAACATCGTGCTCACCGGCGGGCGGGACAGTTCCCGCGATGGGTACCACTTCGACATCAAGGCATCGTCGGTACGCGGGCTCTACCCCGGAGCGACGAAGCACATCGACCTGACGATCGTGAACTCCTACTCGTTCCCGCTCCGGATCACCTCGGTGAGGGGCCGGCTGGTCGACACGTCCAAGAGCGGTTGCCGGGCGGTGGCGAGCAACCTGAAGGTCGCTGCCTACGGCGGCCAGCTCCCCCTGACCATTCCGGCGAAGAGCCGCAAGAGCGCCGGCCGCATCGACGTCCGGATGCCGAACACGGTGGTCGACGCCTGCCAGCGGGCGACGTTCTCGATTCGGGTCGCCGGCTCAGCCACGAAGGCGGCACGATGAGACGCCGAATCCGCACCACCGTTCTGCTGGCCACGACCGCCGGCGCCCTCGGCCTCGGCGCCGGGATCTCCGCATGGGCGAACTGGGTGGCCAGCGCCGTGCCGGCGGAAGGCCGCGCCACCGTTTCCCAGGTCCCGACAGTCGGAAAGCCGGATGCCAAGATCATCGACAGCAAGCCGACGATCACCTGGCCGAGCCCGGCCGCGGCACCCGATCGGCCGTTCGACGGCTACGTCCTCATCCGCCGCAACGGCACCTTCACCACGACCGTCTGCACCGTGGCGGCCACGACGCGGACCTGCCGGGACGCGAACGCGCCCGCCGGTGCCACGCTCACCTACATCGTGCGCGCCACCGAGGGGCCGACCTGGATCGGCCCGGACAGCGAACCGTCCGCCAGCGTGCTGATCCCCGGAGTGCCGCCCGCGCAGGTGCCCGGGGCAGATCTGATCGTCGAGCCGGGCACCGGCGCAACTCCGACTCCGACCGCACCGGATCCGAACGGCACCGAGACCACCAAACCCGCAGCCCCGCCCACGGTGGGAACGTCCTCGCCGGCACCACCGCCGGATGTGGATCCCGACCCCAACGACGATTCCAAGGACCCCGGCACCAAAGACACCGGCCCCACGGTCCCCCCGAGCTCCACACCGCCCACCGCGGTGCCGACGCAGCCCGAACCGCCAGCCAACGGGCCGCCGGCACCGGTTTCCGGATAGGTGGGTAAAGGTCGGGTCCCCGGCGAGGTCCTACGCCGGGGGCTCGACCTATTTAACCATTCCCGTCGATCAGGACATCGACCATTTTCCAAACGCGAGTGACCGACCATTACTGCGGTTTTTGGCGGCCTGGTGGCGTACCGAAAATGAGCGTGACTCATGGTCGAAAAGCTCGACCGTCACGTATTTGTGTCGGCCGCGGGCCAGCGCTAGCAGGCCCGT
>DASWMR010000363.1:0-5691 GCA_036399635.1 Actinoplanes sp.
CCCCCCCCCCCCCCCGCCCGTCCACCGCAAGTTCAGGCAGCCGACTCAAGATCAGCACGAGACAAAAGAGCCCGAAGAGTAATCCCTTCAGCAGAGAGAGCCTGACCCCCACCCTCCTGCCGATCAATCACGCACAGAGCATGATCAACATGAGCCCCAAGACGACGCAGCTCCCCGGTAGAAATGACCACCTGCCCACCAGAAGTCACCACGTCTTCAACCACCAAGACCCGCCGCCCAGCAACTTCAGCCCCCTCAGCCAACCGAGCAGTCCCGTACTTCTTAGCCTCCTTGCGCACAAACGCAGTAGGCAACTTCGCATGCCGAGCCAGCGCAGTAACCACCGCGATGCCGCCCATCTCCAGCCCAGCCAGCACTTCGGTGCCCTCCGGGATCAGCACGGCCATCTGCTCCGCAAGCCGGTCGAGCAGCACCGGGTCTGCCTCGAACTGGTACTTGTCGAAGTATTCGGTGGCGGTCCGGCCGGAGCGCAGGACGAACTCGCCGGTCAGGCGGCTTACGGCGCGGACCTGCCGCGCAAGGTCAGAGTCAGTCACAAGAGCCAAGCCTGACAGGCCGTCCGGGGACGGGGGACGGCACCCCACACGCAACCACTCAGCAACCGACAAACCGTGCCGATGAGAGGATCATGCAGAGCATCCCGCGTCGCTGGTTCGGCGTCGGCCAGAGCCGAGTCCCAGATTCGGCCAAGGCGGGTGCGGAAGCTGCGGCGGAGGCCATCGGGGGGCGTACGCCCGCAGCGGTCTTTGTCTTCTGCTCGGTTGCCCATGATCTCCCGGCGTTGCTCGCGGCCGTGCGTGCGGAGTCGGGACCGGACGCGGCGATCGTCGGCAGCACCACCGCGGGCGAGTTGGGCAGTGCCGGGGCGAGCGACGGCGGGGTGGCGATCGCGGCGCTCGGCGGCGAGGGCTTCGTCGTGCAGACCCGAGTGGCGCACATCGACCCGCACCATCCGCGCGACGCCGGGTCCACGGCGGCCGCCGCGATGCACGGCATGCACGCCGACCACCAGGTGCTGATCCTGTTCTGCGACGGGCTCGCCGGCCGGCCGCACGAGATCATCCGGGGTGCGTACACCGCGGTCGGCGCCACCATCCCGCTGGTCGGCGGCTTCGGCGGGGATGACCGGCGGTTCGCCAAGACGTTCCAGTTCTGCGATGACGAGGTGCTCACCGACTCGGTGGTCGGCGTCGCGCTCGGCTCCGACGGCCCGATCGGCATCGGCGTCGCGCACGGGTGGAGCCGGATCGAACCGCCGATGGTCGTCACCCGCAGTCACGGCGCGCACATCTACCAGCTCGACGATCAGCCGGCGTTGGACGTGCTGCTCCGGCGCAACGACTTCCACGGCACCGCCGCCGAGTTCTTCAGCCGCCGGCTGCAGCTGCAACCGCTCGGGCTGGCCCGGCGCAGCGGCGAGGACATCCGGGTGATCCACGCCGGGGACGAGGACGAGCGCTCGGTCTGGGGGACCGCGGACGTGCCGCAGGGCGCGATGGTCTGGCCGATGGAAGCCGACCGGCAGGCGCTGCTCGACGGCGCCTCCTGGTCATGCGCGGAGGCGGTCGCCCGCCTCGACGGGCTCGCACCGCTCGGCGTGATCGCCTTCGACTGCGGCGGCCGCCGGGCCGGTCTCACCGAGAGCGACGGCATGCTGGATGACGAGATCGCCACGATCCGGACCGCGCTGAACGACGCGCCGTTCGCCGGCTTCTACACGCACGGCGAGATCGCCCGGGTGCGCGGCTCGCTGGGCATGCACCACCTCACCCTGGTCACCCTGGCGTTGGCCTGACCATGCTGACCTGGTCGACGCATCTGCTCACCGAGTTCGTGACCGCGGTCAACGCGGCCGAGGACGAAGCCGAGGCGATCGCGCACGCGGTCGAGCGGGCCACCGAGATCGTCGAGGCCGAGGTGGGCGCGGTGGTACGGGACGGCAAGGTGCTCGCCGCGTACGGCTTCGGATCGTACGTGCCGGAGGGTGAGCTGCTCGACGTCGCGGCCGGGCAGAACCTGCTGACGGTACGCGGCCTCGGCGAACTGAACGCGGTGGCGAGCACGCTCGGCGGGGAGCACACTGACGCGCTGATAGTGGGCCGGTTGGATGAATCGTTCGCGCCCGAGGAGCGGCAGCTGCTGCAGGGCATGGCGCAGGTGCTGGGTCTGGCGTTGCGCAGCATCCGGGTGCTGGCCGCCGAACGGCACCTGCGCGCCGAGAAGGAGCAGCAGGCCACCTCGGCGCAGACCCGGCAGCGGCTGGTCGAGTCGCTGCTCACCATCCAGCGGGCGATCTCCGCGCGGCGCCCACTGCCGGAGATTCTGGATGCGGTGACCAGTGGCGCGGCCGAGCTGTTGGACGGTGCCACGGTCGAGTTGATGCTGGCCGAGGGCGGCCCGGACCGGCGGCTGTCGGTGGCCTCGACCTGGGGCGACGCCGTGCAGCCTGCCGAGTCGGCGGCGCGCGCCGCGATGGCCGGGGGCACCGTGCTGGTTCGGGCGGCGGGGACCGGTACGGTGATCGCCGCGCCGGTGCGGGTCACCGGCGAGATGGCCGGCAGCCTGGTCGCGCACCTGTCCGGCGAGCCCGGCCGGTATGGCGAGCAGCGGGACCAGTTGACCGCGTTCGCCCAGCAGGTGAGCCTGGCGCTGACCGACGCGCGGACGGTCGAGGCGGTCCGCGAGGCGCACCATGACCCGATCACCAGCCTGCCGAACCGGGCCCTGTTCCTTAAGATCCTGAACCGGGTGCTGGCCTCCCGGGCCACCTCCGTCGACCCGACCAGCGTGCTCTTCGTCGACCTGGACCGGTTCAAGACGGTCAACGACAGCCTCGGGCACGAGGCCGGCGATCAGTTGCTCGCGCTGGTCGCCCGGCGGCTGCGCGGCTGCGTACGCGCCAGCGACACCACCGCCCGGCTCGGCGGAGACGAGTTCGCCGTGCTGCTGCACGACTCGCCCGTGGAGGCGGCCACCGTGGTCGCCGAGCGGATCGTCGCCGCGATCAAGGAGCCGTTCCGGTTGTCCGGGCGGGAGGTCTTCATCGGCGCGAGCGTCGGCGTCGCGGTGTCGCGGGCGGCCGAGGAGCAGCCCGAAGAACTGCTGCACCACGCGGACCTGGCGATGTACCGGGCGAAGAAGGACGGGGCCGGGCAGGTGCTGGTGTACGAGCCGTACATGCACAGCGAGGCGCTCAACCACCTGAGCCTGCGCGGCGACCTGCAGCGCGCGCTGCGCGAGGGCGAGTTCCGGCTGCAGTACCAGCCGTTGATCCGGCTCGCCGACGGGGTACCGACCGGGGTGGAGGCGCTGATCCGCTGGCACAGCCCGACCCGCGGGCTGGTCTCACCTGTCGACTTCATCCCGATCGCCGAGGAGTTCGGGCTCATCGTCGAGATCGGGCAGTGGGCGCTGGAGACGAGCGCGTTGCAGGTCGCGAAGTGGCGGCGCACCTTCCCGGAGCTGGCCCTGAACGTCAACGTCTCCAGCCACCAGCTGATGCACCCGCGCTTCGCGGACAACGTGATGCGGGCGTTGGCGATTGCCGGGCTGCCGTCCAGCGCGGTCACCCTGGAGCTGACCGAGTCGGCCCTGATGAGCGAGCCGGACCTGGGCCGGGCGGCGCTGCACGTGCTGCGCGGGCTCGGCATGCAGATGTCCATCGACGACTTCGGCACCGGGTATTCGTCGCTCGCCTACCTGCGCGACCTGCCGGTGGACGAGCTGAAGATCGACCGGGCGTTCATCGCGCGGGCCGAGCTGACCTCGGAGGATCTGGCGCTGGTGCGGACGATCGTGGAGCTCGCTCAGATCCTCGGACTGCGCGTGGTGGCCGAGGGGATCGAGAACGCCGCCCAGTTGGCCGCACTGCGTGGGTTGGGCTGTGCCTATGGCCAGGGCTACCACCTGTGCCGCCCGACCGATCCGGAACTGGTGCCGGAACGGCTGTCCCGGGCACCGGCGGAGGCCGGCCGCAATTGATCGTCACCCGTTGGCGTACTTGATCTGTGTCTTACCCTATGGGGGATCCTTCAGGAGTACTTTTCGGCTAATTAGTACATAGGCCCCGGAAGGATTCTCCCCGTGACACCCTTCGCCCTATTCTTCCTTCTTGCACTTGCCGGCTCCTCGTGCTTCGCGCTCGGCCGGGCACTCGGCCGTGGTGAACGCTACGAAAAGGGCTACCGCGAGGGCTTCCGCGACGGCGAGACCGGGTCGCTCGCCCGGGCCGCACGACTCATCCAGCTCAACGATCGCCCGGCCATCGCCCCCGCCGTGGAGACGATGCTCGGGCCGTACACGGTGCCCCAGCAGCAGCTGCCGGTGCGCAGCGTGGGTCCGGCCGTGGCCGCCGTGCCGGTGCGGCCCCAACTCGCACTCTGAGCCACAGGTCTCCTATCGGCCCCCGGCCAGGACCGCCATCACGATGCCTAGCGCGATCCGGTGACGGCGACCAGCATTTGACCTATTACTCGCGAGCGCTCACCAGGTTCGGGGTGAACGCCCGCTTGAGCAGCCCGGTTCGGTCTGGTGCGGTTGGTTACCTTGACGTCGCGTACATCTGCGGTTTTATACCAGCTGGCGGCGGACCTCGGAGGCCACCCGCCCACCCTCCGCCCGGCCCGCGACGGCGGCCTGAGCGGCCTTCATCGCCGGACCCATCTGGCTCTTGCCGGTGAAACCGCCGGCCGTGAGCGCCCCCGCGACCAGCTCGGTGATCTCCGCGTCGGTGAGCTGTTTCGGCAGGTAGCGCTCGAGGATCTCGCCCTCGGACCGCTCCTTGGCCGCCTGATCCGTGCGCCCCGCGTCAGCGAACGCGGTGGCCGCCTCCCGGCGCTTCTTCGACTCCTTCGTCAGCACCGACAGGACCTCGTCGTCGGAGAGATCCCGCGCGGCCGAGCCGGCGACCTCGGCGGTGCGCACCGCCGCGAGCGCCATCCGCAGGGTCGAGGTGGTGAGCTCGTCGCGCCCCTTCATCGCGGTGCGCAGGTCGTCGTTCAGGCGGTCTTTCAGCGTTCCCATGGACGGAGAAACTACTCTTGCCGTCATGCGGAAGCGCTCCCTTATCGCGCTGGGTGCCGGTGTCGCTGCGGTTGGCGGCACCACCTTGGCGTATGCATCGCTCATCGAACGCAACATGTTCACCCTGCGCCGCTACGACGTGCCAGTCTTGGAGCCGGACGCCGAACCGTTGCGCATCCTGCACCTCTCCGACCTGCACATGATGCCCGACCAGCGACGCAAGCAGGCGTGGGTGGCGTCCCTGGGCGGCACCGACCCGGATCTGGTCGTGGTCACCGGCGACAACATGGCCGACCCCGCCTCGGTGCCCGGGGTGCTGCAGGCGCTGGACCCGCTGCTGACCGTGCCCGGCGCGTTCGTCTTCGGCTCGAACGACTATCGCGGCCCAGTCTGGAAGAACCCGCTGGAGTACCTGCTGCCTTCCCGGGAGTACGTGCAGGGGGTCGATCTGCCGACCGAGGACCTGCGGGCGTCATTCGTCGACGCGGGCTGGCTCGACCTGAACAACGCCCGGGTCTCCCTGAAGGCCGGCGGCCGCTCGGTGGAGCTGGTCGGTGTGGATGATCCGCACGTAGATCGCGACGACTACCCGTCGGTGGCCGGCCCGATCTCCCGCGGCGCCGATTTGCACCTCGGGGTCACGCACAC
>DASWMR010000364.1:0-5352 GCA_036399635.1 Actinoplanes sp.
GCCGACCTGCTCGATCCCGCGGTCACCGTGGTGGCGCAGGACCCCGCGCGGATGGGACGCACGGCCGCGGCGGCACTCTTCGAACGCATCGACGGCTACGCCGGCCCGCCGCGCGAGATCCGCATCCCCACCAAGCTGATCAAGCGCGGCTCCGGCGAGCTCTGATCTCCCTTGTTCCGGAACGGGCGACACCGCAAACGTGCGCGGGGATCACATACTGGCGACATGGGGAACGCACTGTTCATCGTTCTGATCGCGGTCGCGGCCGGAGTGGCCGCGGCGGTCGCTCTGCGCACGTCGCGGCACGGGTCGCCTCCGTCGTCGCGGTCCGCAACGGACATCGACTATTCCGCAGGGGGCGGCACCAGTCCAGACTGGAGTTCACCCTCGTCCAGCGGTGGCTACGGTTCGCCGTCCGACGGCGGCGGCGGCTGGGGTGGGGGCGGCGGTGACGGCGGAGGCGGCGGCAGCAGCAACTAGCGGGAGGAACCAGACCTCAGGAACAAAACGGCGGCAGCACGAGCGAACCACCGGCTCCGGGGACGCATTCGAACGGTTTTCCGAGCGCAACCCTCACGCACGCCGCCCGGGGGCGGCGAGCGTTCTGGGCGCGCCAGCGCCCTGCTCGTCGGCCCCGGGCCCTCGGCGGGAGCAGCGGTTCGTACGCCCCACCCCGCTACGACATGCTGTTGATCCTTTAGAGCTGGACCTGGGGGTAGAGGGGGAAGCCGGCGAGCAGCTCGTTCGCTTGCTTGCTGACGCCCTCGGCGATGGCCGGGTCGAGGTGGAACTTGGCCTTCGAGCCCTCGGCCGGGGTGGTGCCGCTCAGCACGGTGTGAATCAGCTCGGCGATCGTGTCCATCTCGGCGACGCCGAGGCCGCGGCTGGTCAGGGCCGGTGTGCCGATCCGGATGCCGGAGGTGTACCAGGCGCCGTTCGGGTCCTGCGGGATCGCGTTGCGGTTGGTGACCACGCCCGAGTCCAGCAGCGCCTGCTCGGCTTGGCGGCCGGTGAGGCCGAACGGGTGCACGTCGATCAGCACGAGGTGGTTTTCGGTGCCGCCGCTGACCAGCTGGACGCCGCGCTTGAGCAAGCCCTCGGCGAGCGCCTGGCTGTTGGTGACGATCTGCTGGGCGTAGGTGGCGAACTCGGGCCGGCGGGCCTCGGCGAACGCGATCGCCTTGGCGGCCATCACGTGGCCGAGCGGGCCGCCGAGGACCATCGGGCAGCCGCGGTCGACCTGGTCGGCCAGCTCGGGCTGGGCGAAGACGGCGCCACCGCGCGGGCCGCGGAGGCTCTTGTGGGTGGTGGTAGTGACGATGTGCGCGTGCTCGATCGGGTTGAAGTCGCCGGTGAAGACCTTGCCCGCGACCAGACCCGCGAAGTGCGCCATGTCGACCATGAAGGTGGCGCCGACCTCGTCGGCGATCTCGCGCAGCGTCGCGAAGTTCACTTTCCGGGGGTACGCCGAGTAGCCGCCCACGATGATCAACGGCTTGAACTCGCGGGCGGTCTCACGCAGGGCCGCATAGTCGATCTGGCCGGTGGCCCGGTCGACGCCGTAGCTGCGCTGGTCGAACATCTTGCCGGAGATGTTCGGCCGGAAGCCGTGCGTGAGGTGACCGCCGGCGTCGAGCGACATGCCAAGCATCCGCTGGTTGCCGAACGCGGCCCGCAGCTCCGCCCACTCGGCGTCGGTCAGGTCGTTGACCTGCCGCTTCTCGAACTTCTTCAGGTGCGGCACCTCGACGCGGTCGGCGAGGATCGCCCAGAACGCGACCAGGTTGGCGTCGATGCCGGAGTGCGGCTGCACGTACGCGTAGGGAGCGTCGAACAGGGCCTTGGCGTGCTCGACCGCGACCGACTCGACGGTGTCGACGTTCTGGCAGCCGGCGTAGAACCGACGGCCGATCGTGCCCTCGGCGTACTTGTCGGAGAGCCAGTTGCCCATCGCCAGCAGGACGGCCGGCGAGGCGTAGTTCTCACTGGCGATCAGCTTCAACGACTCGCGCTGGTCGTGCAGCTCCTTGGCGATGGCGTCGGCGATGCGCGGCTCGACGGACCGAACCACCTCGAGGGCGGAGCGGAAAGCGGCGGATTCCGGGGTCAGCTCAGGCATGTGGACCTCCCTATTGACAGGTGCAGAGGCCCAGGCGCACGGCTAGTCGTCACCGCCAGGTGAATCGGCGACGAGGCCGCTCCCCGATGGTTGCCCATCTTGACGCGCCAGTCACGGCCCGCCGACGAGCATACCTGCCCTGGCGGCCTATCCGGGCGCCCCGGTGCCGCCGCCGCCCGACGCACGCTACGGTGACGGCTGATCCTCATCGCACTGTCCCCATTCGCCCGGCTTTTTTCGGGCAGATTACTTGCGTGTTACACGATGCATCGGCAAGACTGGCTCGGACGGGCGCACCCCGCCGCCGAAAATCCCCAGCCGGATTCTCTCGGTCTTTCCCCGAGCCGAGCCCCGGCACGACGGCGGAGGTGCAGCCCGCACCATTCAGCCCGGCCCCATTCAGCCGCCCCGTCGCCAGCGACCGGTGGCCAGGACCAGCGCCTCGGCGGGCACCGCGGCCACCGCCTCGGGCAGGCCGCGGGGGCGGCTGCCTCAGCAGGTCTCCGCAGTCCTCAGGAGCCGAAGAGATCCGCGGCGCCGGATACGGTCAGCACCCGCTTGACCACACCGGTCGCGTTGATCAGCCGAAAGCCGGCCGCCCGGGTGCGCGCCGCGTTGTAGCCGTCGATCAGCGCGCCGAGCGCCTCGGAATCGATAAACGTCACCTCGGCCATGTCCAGCACGAGGTCCTCGGCGCCGTCGTCGAGTGCGCCGACGATCGCGTGGCGCAGATCGTCGCGGGCGTTGATGTCCAGCTCGCCGCTGAGACGCAGGAGAGTCGCCGCCCCGCCGGCCGCCCGCTCCTGGCCGATCGTGTAGGTGTCCGCCACAGGGGACTTTCTACCAGCACCGCCTCGACTCATCCCGGGAAGCTCGCCCAGACGTGCTTCGTCACGTCGGCGACGTACCACCCGACGTCGATCGCAAAGGTCTTGGTGAGCTGGAGCCCGAGGCCGCCAGCGCCGAGCGGCCGGTCCTCGGCCACCTCCGGCGGGGAGTCGAGCTCGTGGTCGGCCACGTCGATGATGAGCCGGTCGTCCTGCCGCATCAACCGCACCACCGTCGGCGGCAGGCCGTGTCGCAGCGCGTTGGTGGCGAGCTCGGTGGCGACCACCGCGATCCGGTCGACGATGTCGTCCAGATCCTCGGACGGGGCGACGACCACCGCCTCGCGCAGCGCCGCCCGCAGGGTGCGCAGCTCCCGGAACTCGTCGAGCGTCCACCTGCAGACTTCGACGGCCGCCGGGAAGGGCACCGAGGCGCGCGGTGAAGTCATGCGTTCATCTTGCCCTTCGTGCCGGAATCAACACCCTCGTCCGACTGGATGATCGGGGAAAGCGGACGGCCTGGAACTTAGTGGGGACTCTTTGAATACTCTGCGGCAGGGCGGGCATGGAATATGGCATGAGAGCCCTGACCTGGCAAGGCACCGCGAAAGTATCAGTGGACACGGTGCCCGACCCGAAGCTACTGGAGCCCACCGACGCGATCGTGCGGGTGACTTCCACGGCGATCTGCGGCTCGGATCTTCACCTGTACGACGTGCTCGGCATGTACATCGATCAGGGCGACATCCTCGGGCACGAGCCGATGGGCATCGTGGAGGAGGTCGGCCCGGAGGTCACCCACATCAAGCCGGGCGACCGCGTGGTAGTCCCGTTCAACATCTCCTGCGGGCACTGCTGGATGTGCAAGCGCGGCTTCTTCGCCCAGTGCGAGACCACCCAGAACATCGAGCAGGGCCGGGGTGCCTCCCTCTTCGGTTTCACCAAGCTGTACGGGCAGGTGCCCGGCGCCCAGGCCGAGTTCCTGCGCGTCCCACAGGCGCAGTTCGGGCCGATCAAGGTGCCGGACGGCTACCCGGACGAGCGCTACCTCTTCCTCTCCGACGTGCTGACCACCTCGTGGCAGGCCGCGAAGTACGCGGACATCACGCCCGGCGACACGGTGGCGGTCACCGGCCTCGGCCCGATCGGCCAGATGAGCGCGCGGGTCGCCCGGCACCTTGGCGCGAGCCGGGTGATCGCGATCGACAACGTGCCGGAGCGGCTCGCCATGGCCCAGCGCAACGGCATCGAGGTGCTGAACTTCGACGAGGTCGACGACATCCCGGCGGCGATCCGCGACCAGACCCACGGCCGCGGCGCCGACTCGGTGATCGAGGCGGTCGGCATGGAGGCGCATGGCTCGCCGTTCCAGTCGGCGGCGCTCAAGGCGGCCGGGCTGCTGCCCGACCCCGTGGCCCGCAAGGCCACCGAGACGTTCGGGGTGGACCGGATGGCCGCGCTGCGCACGGCGTTCGACTCGGTGCGCCGGGCGGGCACGATCTCGATCGTCGGCGTGTACGGCGGGCAGGCCGACCCGTTCCCGATGATGGATCTCTTCGACAAGGGCGTGACGCTGCGAATGGGGCAGGCCCACGTCAAGCGCTGGGTCGACGACATCATGCCGCTGCTCACGGGCGACGATGACCCGCTGGGTGTGGACGACCTGACCACCCACCGGCTCCCGCTGGAAGAGGCGCCGCACGCGTACGAGATGTTCAAGCACAAGGAAGACGGATGCATCAAGGTGGTCCTCAATCCGTGATGGCATGATCCATTGCGTATCCTTGCTACTACGCAAAGTGACTCATACTTTCGGCTAGTCTTTTCTCGTCCTCTCGGCTAGTGTCGTCGTATCCGAACGGCCTAGTGTGCAGGGACGGCGGCGATCGGAAAGGTCGTCGTCGACCAGTGATAGGGACACCCGACCGACCCGGGTCCTGATACAGGACCGGCTCTCCGGACAGGTGCCAGGGAGGACCACAGCATGACGATCACCGAGACTGTTACGCCGGCGACCGAGGTTCGCGCCAAGGTGCGCACCGATAGCGCCGCGTCGACTGACAGCGCCGCCGAACTGCTGAACGCGATGGCTGCGATGCCGGCGGGCCACCCGTCCCGCGCCTCGCTGCGCGACCGGGCGATCGAGGCCTGGCTGCCGCTCGCCCGCCACCTCGCCCACCGCTACTCCGGCCGCGGCGAACCCACCGACGACCTCGTACAGACCGCCACCGTCGGCCTGATCAAAGCCGTCGACAAGTTCGACCCCGACCGCGGCGTCGACTTCGCCGGCTACGCCATCCCCACCATCATCGGCGAAATCAAGCGCCACTTCCGCGACCGCACCTGGAGCGTCCGGGTCCCCCGCCGCCTGCAGGAACTCCGCCTCGCGATCACCGAAGCCAACAG
>DASWMR010000365.1:0-4863 GCA_036399635.1 Actinoplanes sp.
CCCCGCCGCCGATCCGCCAGGATTTGCGAGATGTCCCAAAGGTGATGGTGCCACCCACCCCCGGGGCGTCGATCCGTCCCGGCACGCGCTGCGATCCCCGCGGCCTGGGCGGTCCCGTCGGCTTGGGTGGTCCCGTCGGTCTCGGCGGCGTGGGCGACCTCGGCCAGCTTGTCCGTGCCGTCGGCCCCATTGGCTGCGTCGGCCCCGGCAGTCACCTCGCCGAGACGCTGACCCCAGTCCGACACCCAGGCCACGGCCTCATTTGGGGTTAGCGACCAGTCGAATCCGCACGCTCTACACGGACTGCCGTATAGCGCTGCACCCCACGGCTCCATGCGGCGGAATCTACAGCCGGGGTTGGCCAGCAGCCCCAGGCGGGGCAATCGGGGTGAGACTGCCCCCTGGGCGGTGGTGCTGGGGCAGTCGAGGTGCGTGGGGTGCGCGGCGTTGAGGTGCGTGGCATGCGCCGCTTGCGGGGTGAGTTAGCGGCCTCGGGTGGTTAGTAGGCGGCGGGGGCTGAAGCGGACCAAAGACTCGCGCAGGCGGCCGGCGGTGGTCATTGTGCGGGTTGAGGCTTCGGCGAGGGCTAGGCGCCAGCGCAGCAGCACCGAGGGGGGTAGCAGGACCGCGGCTATGCGGGTGCGGCGGTTTGCGGAGCGGGACATGCCTCGGCGTACCTCGGTGAGGGCGGTGGTCAGTTCGGCGCCCTGCAGTGGCTGGCGGGCGTAGCGGGCGCGCTCCTCCGCGGTGCCCAGCAGGGCCGCTGCGGCGGCCGGGTCGGGCTGCAGGAGCGTGTCCTTGACCAGGCGCTGTGCGGTCACCCGCGGGGTTTCGGTGGGGTCGACCGGGACGCGGTAGTCGACCATTGTGTCGAGCAACTCGTCCCAGGCTGCGTGTGCGTCGGCGCGGGCGCGTACCGCCTCGGTGGTGACCACGATGTCCAAGTCGCCCGGCGGGGCGGAACCCGCCGCCGAGACCGCGGGTTTTTCGGCGCGGGTCGCGGCGTGCCGGTGGCGGCGCACCAGTACCCGGCGCAGCGCCGGGACCAGCAGCAAAGCGAGCAGCAGGGCGACGATGCCGGCGATCCACAGGCTGCGGGCGGATGTGTCGACGGGGCCGCCGCCGAACGCGCTGCTGGACTCCGGGTCGTTCAGGTCGCGTTTGGGCAGGTCCCCGGCGCTGGCCGGGCCTGACGGGTTCGCGCCGGGTGCCGCGGAGCCGCTGGCCGCCGCGGACGCGGTGGGCACGGGGGCGTCGTTGTCCGGCGCCCAATCTGAGCGGGCGGCGCCGGGCACGCTCGCGGCGGGGGTGGCGTCGAACGGGATCCAGCCGAAGCCCTGGAAGTAGACCTCGGTCCAGGCGTGCGCGTTGCGGTTGGTGATCACGTACGTGTTGCCGTCCCGGGCGCTGCCGCGGGTGAACCCGAAGGCCACCCGGGCCGGGATGCCGGCGTCGCGCACCATCCAGGCCAGCGCCGCCGCGTACTGCTGGCAGTAACCGACCTTGTTCTGCAGGAACGCCGCGATGTCGGAGCTGTCGCCGGGGGCCTGGGTGGTGAGGCTGTAGCTGAAGTTGTTGTCCTTGGAGAAGTAGTTGTAGAGCGCGCGGACCTTGTCGTAGACGGTGACCTTGTCGCGGATCAGCTCGGCGACCTTGGCCTCCACCGTCGCGTCGGGCGGCGCGTTCGTATAGGCCATCCGCACCGCGTTGTCGAGGGGGAGAGCCTCCGAGGACTGCAACTCGGCCGCGGTGTAGCGGGCCCGGACGTAGTCGATAGAGTACTTCCGGTCCTTCGTCGTGGTCCCCGGGCGGCCGAAGATCACCTGCTGGTTGCCGTCGTACAGCCAACCGCCGCTCAGGTTGTTGACCTTGAGGGTGTTCGCGTAGACCGGCAGCAGGGACTGCCGCAGCGACCCGCTGACCTCAACGTCCGCGTGGTACTGCTGGAAGGTGCCGCCCGCGGTGCCGGTACGCGGGTCGGGCAACCCCTTGTTGATCGCGTCGCCGGCCGGTGTGCGGTTGCCGAAGCCCACGTTGGTGAGCTGGTCGGCCACGCCGAAGCGCAGGTAGAACGGCGCCTGCTCGGTGGTGGTGACCTTCAGCAGGTCGACCGTCTCGGACTGGGTGAGCTGACCACTGAGCGAGGCGAACAGGTTGATCCGGCCGCCGTTTCCGGTGCCGCCCTTGCCTTGGCCGATGCCGGCGCCGGACTGGGTGAGCTGGGACAGCAGGCCACCGGTGATGGTCGGGACGACCAGCGGGAGCAGGACCGCGGCGGCCACGCCGACCACGCCGAGACGCCGTCCGGCGGCGGCCAGCGGGGACGGCTCCCACACGTCGACGTCGCGGCCGTCGCCGGTGAAGCGGCGGCCGAACCGGCGCACCCGGTCGACGTTGTCCGAGACCAGGAGCCAGAGGAAGCCGATCGCCCCGATGACGAACGGCAGCGCCGGGACGCTGTCGGCGTAGACCGCCACCGGCACCGAGTAGATCGCCAGCATCGGCAACCCGGCGAGGGCCGGCTTCCGGGCCACCACGGTGAGCAGATCGACCGCGATGGCGACCGAGCTGATGCCGAGCACGGTGACGAAGAGCAGGCCGCTGCGGTCGGGCACCGGAACCGCGTACGACCGGGTTTCCGTTCCCGCCTGGCTGAACAGGTCGGCGAAGTGCGCGAAGGTGGCCGGCCCGGGGATCAGCAGTTCGTGGCCGCTGGGGAACATCCAGGTCAGGGTGAGTAGCAGCGTGACGATCATGCTTAGCGCCTGGGCCCAGACCGGGAAGCGCAGGGTGCGGGCCAGCAGCGCGGCACCGGCGAGCAGGCCGACCGCCAGGATGCACTCGGCCAGCCAGGTCCATGACTCGAAGATGGTCGAGATCGGGGCGGCGGCGAGCAGCGTGGAGCCGGCTGCGATGAGCCCGAGACGGCGCCGGCCGATCATCGGATCACCCCGCCGACGGTCTCGGCCATCGCCGCGCGGTAGGCGAAGCCGGTGGAGCCGCGGGCCGCGGCGGGCCAGAGCGTCGGCAGCGTCGAGCCGTGCACGACCGGCACCGAGCGCCAGCCGCTGTGCACCAGGGCGAGCGCCGCGGCGGCGTGCTCGCGGTCGGCGTCCTGCCGCTCGCCGGTCGCCATCGAGACCCAGGTGGAGCTGTCGATCGCGAAGCCGATGCAGGTGGCGCCGTTGCCGCGGAGCCCGGACAGCAACCCGGCCTCGGCCACGGTGAGCGAGCCGAAGATGCCGATCACCAGGCCGCCGTCCGAGCGGCGGCGCACCTGCTCGACCAGGACCGAGATGTCGCCGGTCGACGACGTCTTCACGTCGGCCAGGGTGTCCAGCACGTGGCCCTCGCCGCCCACCTCATTGGTGTCGATGTCGACGCCCGAGCCGGTGACGAGGCGCAGTTTGTACCCGGCGTGGCGCAGGTGCATCGCGATGCTCGCGGTGGCCGAGACCGCCCACTCGAAGCTGGCGGTCGGTCCCTCGCCGCGATGGGCGTCCGCCCGGTCGTCGAGCACGACGGTGGCCCGGCTCTCCCAGGGCTGCTCCTCGCGGCGCACCATCAGCTCACCGGTGCGGGCCGTCGAGCGCCAGTGCACCCGGCGCAGGTCGTCGCCGCGCCGGTACTCCCGGGTTGCGGCGTCGTCCTCGCCGTGCACCGCTATCGACCGGGCCCGGCTGTCGCCGGTGCCCGCGTACTCGCCGGCCAGCCGGACCGTAGGCAGCGGCACCACCTGCGGGATGACGGTGAGCCGGTCGATGCTGGGGAACGAGCGGGTCAACTCGCAGAGCCCGAACGGGTCGGTGAGCCGGACGACCAGTGGCCCGATCGGATAGCGGCCGCGCACGTCGGCGCGCACCGTGTACGCCACCGAGCTGGCCTGGTGCGCACCGAGCCGCTCCAGCACGACCCGCGGGCGGCTGCCCAGCGCGTACGGCAGGCGGTCCTCCAGCAGCAGGGTGCCGGTGGGCAGGCGGGACATGTTCTGCAGGCGCAGGATCACCCGCGCGCTGGAACCGACCGGGGCGCGGCCCGGGTCGAGCGAGCGGGTGCAGGCCAGCTTGTACCGGCTGCGGCCGACGTACGCCGCGGCGAGCAGGGGCAGCACCGCGAGCAGCACGGCCACCCGTAGCAGGTCGCGCTCGCCCAGGATGATGGCGGACACCCCCGCGGCGGCGGCCGCCGCCAGGAAAGAGCGGCCACGTGTGGTCAGGCCCCGCAGTGCTTCCCGCATGCTCAGATCCCCCGCGACTCGTACTGCGTGCCGCCGCCGTTGCGGGTGTCATAGGGCGACCGGCTGCGCTCGTGCGGCAACGGCAACCGGTGCAGGATCTCGGCCACGATGGCGTCGGTGGTGCGCCGGTTGAGCTGGGCGTCGGCGGTCGGGATGATGCGGTGCGCGATTACTGGCACGGCGAGCGCCTGCAGGTCGTCCGGTAGGACGTAGTCGCGGCCCTCGAGTGCGGCCACCGCCTTGGCGGTGCGCACCAGCTGCAGGGTGGACCGCGGGGAGGCGCCGAGGCGGATCTCCGGCGCCTCGCGGGTTGCGGTGACCAGGGCGATCGCGTACTGCTGGACGGCGTCGGAGGCGTGCACGTCGCGCACTTTCGCGATCAGCCGGCGGACCGTGGCGGCATCGGTGACCGAACCCAGATCGTTCAGCGGGTCGTGGGCGCCGTGCCCGCTGAGCATCGCCAGCTCGGCGCGCGGGTCGGGGTACCCCATGGCGATGCGGGCGGTGAACCGGTCGCGCTGGGCCTCGGGCAGCGGGTACGTGCCTTCCATCTCGATCGGGTTCTGGGTCGCGATCACCATGAACGGCGCCTGCAGCTCATAGGTGGTGCCGTCGACCGTGACCTG
>DASWMR010000366.1:0-4577 GCA_036399635.1 Actinoplanes sp.
CGGGCAGCGCCTCGACGATGTCGGTCGCGGCGGCGGCGTGCAACGCGGCCGGCAGCGGACCGATGCCGTACGGGTCCAGATCGGACCGTAGCGGGCCGGAGAACAGCCGGGCGTCGTTCTCCGCCACCAGGATGCGCTCGCGCACGGTGGCCAGCGCGAACTCGCCGAGGGGCCGGCCGCCCACGGTGGCACCCTCGGCGTACCGCCCCAGCCGGTCGGCGATCTGGGCCGCCTCGGCCGGGACGGCCGCGACGATCGCGGTGATCTCAGCGGGCCGGATGAGCACGCCGGACATCGGATCGGCCAGGTCACCGACGAATTGGTCGGGCGGCGCGGGCGCCGACGGGTCGGGCAGATCGGTCTCGGCACCGAGCATCGTCACCACCCGGCGGCCGGACACGTGCCCCTTGGTCAGCTTGTCGATCGTCTCGGTCAGCTGCCGCAGCGGCGCAACGAGGAAGGCCGCGTAGCCGTAGAAGGAGACCAGCTGGCCGACCGTGATCCGCCCGGTCAGCGCGAACCGGGCGACGAGCCAGGTGACCAGCACGAGGAAGGCGCCGGGCAGCAGGATCTGCGCCGCCTCGAGCAGCGACTCCACCCGCGCCGTCCGGACACCGGCCGCCCGCAGCAGTTGGGACTGCTCGCGGTAGCGGCCGGCGATCACCGTCTCGCCACCGACACCGCGCAGCACCCGCAGCCCGCCGACCAGATCGACGGCCCGGCCGGTCAACCGACCCTGCTGCTCGCGGGACGCCTGCTGGCGACGGTGCAGCGGCCGGATCAGCAGGCCGACGATCGCCATCAGGATCGGCACCCCGAGCAGCACCACCAGGCCGAGCGGCACCGAGGTGGCGAGCAGGATGACCGTCACCGCGACCACCCCCACCAGCGAGCCGGCGCCGCGCGCGGTGATGTCGACAGCCGAGCCGACCTGCCGGATGTCGGAGGTGCCGATCGCGACCACCTCGCCGGCGTCGAGCCGGCGGGTGAGCGCGGACCCGAGCCGCGCGGCCTGGCGCACCGTAACCTGGACCGTGGTGAACATCGACGCCAGATAATTCACCACCGCGAACCGGTGTCGGACGATGCCCGCGGCGGCCTGCCCGGCGCCGGCCGCGAGCAGCAGCAGACTCCAGATCAGCAGGGCACGCTCGTCGGAGTTGCCGGCCGCGTCGATCGCCTTGCCCACGATCGCCGGCACCACGGCCTGGCAGAGCATCCAGACGATGGCCAGGGCGATCGCCAGGTAGACCGTCCGCCAGGAGCGGCGGACCAGCCAGCGCACATAGCGGCCGGCGGACCGGCGGTCGGGGGTGCCGGGATCGGCATCGGGCAGTGTTCGCATCAGGGACCCGACGTTACGGGCCGGGTGCGACAGTTAGCGACGCGTTTCCCGCGGGCCGGGCGGTCTAGCGGTCGACCGGGCTGAAGTCCCACACGTGCGGCGACCGGGCGACCAATGTGGCCGGTGGCGCCGCCATGCCCTCCGGGGTGTTGCGCCACTTCGAGATGACCACGATGCGGTTGTCGGTGGACGAGAAGACCTCGCTCGACATGTGTTGCGGCAGCACCTCGAGCCGCGGCACCGCCTCGTCGCAGACCCAGGTCAGCAACTCGTCGAAGCGGCCGGCGACGGCCCGCACCTCCCACATTCGCGCGATCACGTTGGCTTCCTACCCCGCCACACTGACCGTGGTCAATGGCATTGCCGAATCGGCCGGCAGATCGAGACGACTGGGCGCGACCCCGGCCGCCACCAGGCGCGATCCAAGGGCGGCGACCATCGCCCCATTGTCGGTGCACAGTTGCGGGCGCGGAACGCGTACCCGGATGTGGTGTTTTGCCGCTCTTTCCTCGGCCAGCACCCGCAGCCGCGAGTTCGCCGCCACTCCCCCGCCGATCACCAGCGTGTCGACGCCGTTGGTCCGGCAGGCGTCGATCGCCTTGGCGGTGAGCACGTCACAGACCGCCTCCTGGAAGCTTGCCGAGACGTCCGCGATCGGGATCCGTACGCCTTCCCGCTCGCGCGCCTCCACCCAGCGCGCCACCGCGGTCTTCAGCCCGGAGAAGGAGAAGTCGAAGCGGTGCGCGGCGAGATCCTTCGGGGCGGTGAGGCCCCGCGGGAAGGCGATCGAACCGCGGTCGCCGTCGCGCGCCGTGCGGTCGATGATCGGCCCGCCCGGGAAGCCCAGCCCGAGCAGGCGGGCCACCTTGTCGAACGCCTCGCCGGCGGCGTCGTCGATCGTCGCACCCAACGGCGTGACGCCGGTGGCCAGATCGTCCACGAGCAGCAGCGAGGAGTGCCCGCCGGAGACCAGCATCGCGATTGCGGGCTCGGGCAGCGGGCCGTGCTCCAGGGTGTCCACCGCCACGTGCGCGGCCAGATGGTTCACCCCGTAGATCGGCTTGTCCGCCGCCAGCGCGTACCCCTTGGCCGCCGCCACCCCGACGAGCAGCGCGCCGGCCAACCCGGGCCCGCTGGTCACCGCGATCGCGTCGAGATCGGCGAGGGTGACCTTCGCCTCGTCGAGGGCGCGCTGCATGGTCGGGACGAGCGCCTCGAGGTGCGCCCGGCTGGCCACCTCGGGCACCACCCCGCCGAACCGGGCGTGCTGCTCCACACTGGACGCCAGCGCGTCAGCGAGCAGCGTGTGCCCACGCACGATGCCGATGCCGGTCTCGTCGCAGGAGGTCTCGATGCCGAGGACCAGGGGCTCGTCAGGCATTGCGCATCATCACCAGGGCGTCGGTGTTGCTCGGTTGGTAGTAGCCGCGCCGGATCCCGACCGGCTCGAAGCCGTACCCGGCGTACAGGTGTTGGGCGGGCGCGTTGTCAACCGCGACCTCGAGCAGGGTCTGCTTGATCTCCCGGCGGGCGGACTCCGCGAGCAGCGCCTCGAGCAGCAGCCGCCCGGCACCGCGACGCTGGGCGCTGCGGCGCACCGCGATGTTCTGCACCCATGCCTCGTCCGGTGTGGTGGCCAGGCCGGCATAGCCGAGCACCTGGTCGCCGTCGAGCGCCACCCGGTAGAAGTTGCGCTGCGCGAGCTCGTTCCAGAACATGGCCGCCGACCACTTCTCGGCGCCGAACAGGTCCTCCTCGATCGGCAGCACCTCGGCGATGTGCCACCAGCGGAAACGCTCGATCCGCATCAGGTCAGCACCGGCTTGCGCGCGGCCGGCTCGACGGCGTCGGGCCGACGGAGATAAAGCGGGGTCAAAGCCTCACTCGGCGCGCCCGCCCGGATCCGCTCCGCGGCGAGGGCCACCAGCGCCGCCGGCGGCGGATAAAGCAAAGGCAAATCCAGCGGTACGCCGAACAGGTCGCCATGATTCAGCACGCCCTCCCCCGCGCCCCGCTCGATCCCCGAACCCGGCGCCCCTGCGTTGATGATCGCGGCGACCTCGGCCGGCCGGGCCACGTCCGGACCGGACACCCGTACCCCGTCCAGGTAGGTCGCGAAGTAGACCTCGCGCCGGCGCGCGTCCGTCGCGACCAGCACCCGGCCCGGCCCGGCGGCCCGCCCGAGCCCGTCGAGCGAACACACCCCGTACGTCGGAATGCCCAGCGCCTGGCCCATGCTCGCCGCCGTGGCCAGGCCGACGCGCAGGCCGGTGAACGGCCCGGGCCCGAGCCCCACCACGATCGCGCCGAGCTCCCCCGGCCGGACCCCGGCCTCGGCCAGCACCGCCGCGACCTGCGGGGCGAGCCGCTCGCCGTGCGCCCGCGGGTCGACGGTGCGCCGCTCGGCGATCGGTTCGAGGCCCTCCGCGGTAATCCGCACGAGGGCGGCTGCCGACGCCGGGGTGGCGGTGTCCAGAGCGAGTACGAGCACGCCTCAGACCCTAACGCGGGTCCCAGTCGACCACCGGGCGCCCGGCGTCCGCGAGCGCTTTGTTCGCCGCGCTGAACGGCCGGGCGCCGGCGAACCCCTTGGTGTTCAGGGGGCTCGGGTGGCCGGCCTCCAGCACCACGTGCGCCGGGTTGGTGACCAGCGCCGCCTTCTTCCGCGCGTATCCGCCCCAGAGCAGAAACACCACCCGTTCGGCGCGTGCGTCGAGCGCCCGGATGGTGGCGTCGGTGAACGCCTCCCAGCCTTTGCCCGCATGCGACGCCGCCGCGCCGGCACGCACCGTGAGCACCGCGTTCAGCAGCAGCACGCCCTGCCGCGCCCAGCCGCTGAGGTCACCCGCGGCGGGCGGAACAACGCCCACGTCCGCGGCCAGCTCCTTGAAGACGTTACGCAGCGACGGCGGCAGCCGTACGCCGTCCCGGACGCTGAAGCTCAGCCCGTGCGCCTGCCCCGGCCCGTGGTACGGGTCCTGGCCGAGCAGCAGCACCCGGCAGTCCTCCGGCGGACACAGCCGGTACGCCGCGAACAGGTCGTCGAGCGGCGGATACACGGTCTGCGTGGCGTACTCGGCACCGACGAACGCGCCCAGTTTCGCGGTCGCCGCCGGGTCGAGGAAGGGGTCGAGAACGGTCCGCCACGACGAGGGGAGCAGCGCGGCGAGGTCCAGGTCGGTCACGTAAGGCCTTTCAGGCGGTCGGGCCAGTCGCCGCCGTGCGGCAGCAG
>DASWMR010000367.1:0-1735 GCA_036399635.1 Actinoplanes sp.
TGGTCGACGAGGACGGTGTCTTCCTGCTGCGCAACCCCGCGGTCCGCGACCTGCTCGGCGGCGTCACCAGCACCACCGGCCAGGTCGGCCAGGACGACTACCACGGGCTCTACCACCCCGACGGCCGGCCGATGACCGACGACGAGTTGCCGTACCGCAGGGTGTTCGCCGGTGACGACGTGCCGCCGTCCGACATCCTGGTCCGCAACACCGGGGTGCCCGGTGGCCGGGTGATCAACCTGGTCGCCAAGATGCTGCCCGACTCGCTGCACGGCGTCCGCCACGCGGTGGTGGCCTTCCACGACGTGACGGCCGACCGGCGGCACCGCGACGAGCTCGCCAACTTCGCCGGGGTGGTCGCGCACGACCTGCTCAACCCGCTGGCCACCGTCGACGGCTGGAGCGAGCTGCTGGAGCAGGACCTGAGCGCGGAACATCCGGCGGCCGCCGCGGTGCCACCGATCCGGCGGGCCGCGATGCGGATGCGGTCGCTCATCAACGACCTGCTCGCGTACACCACCTCGCGGGACGCGAACCTCTCGCTTGCCACCCTCGATCTCGATCACCTGGTCACCGAGATCGGCACGGTCCGCATCGACCAGGCGCAGAGCACCGGCATGCCGGTGCCGGCCTTCCACACCCGCGACCTGGGCCCCGTCGAGGGTGACCCGGTGCTGGTCCGCCAGCTGCTCGACAACCTCATCAGCAACGCGATCAAATACACCGCCGCGGGGGTCACCCCGGCGATCAGCGTCCGCTCGGCGCCCGACAGCACCGAGCCCGGCCTGGTACGCATCGAGATCGTCGACAACGGCATCGGGATCCCGGCCGGCGAGCACGACGCCGTGTTCGGCAACTTCCACCGCGCGCACCGGGCGGACGGGTACGCCGGCACCGGGCTCGGCCTGGCCATCTGCCGGCGCATCGTGGAACGCCACGGCGGCACCATCGCCGCCACCGACAACCCGGCCGGCCCGGGCACCCGGATCATCTTCACGCTGCCGCAGGTGGACCGGGGCGCGCCCGCCGCACCGCAGGACACACCGGCGGCCGCCACCGGTCGGTGACGGCCGCACGGTGTGCCGGCCGGGTCACGCGCCGCGAATGATCTTCAAGGATCGGTGCAGGTGCACGGCCCAGACGGTGACCAGCTCGACCGCGACACCGAGGCGACCCGGCGGCTTGTCGTCAACGCTCCAACTACTGATTACGACCATGTGCAGAAGTCTGGAATTCGCGGGTTGCCGGACGGGTAGCCGCCCGGAAGCAAGCCCGGTGCCGCCGGTCAGGGAGTGCGGGCCAGGTAGACCGTGTTCGTCGACAGGCGGCCCTGCAGCGGGTTGTCGAAGGAGACGACCTCGGCCCGTGCGGTCCCGAAGACCTCGCGCAGCACGCCGGTGAACTCGTCGTCCGGCGGATCGTTGGACCAGAGGCCGAACACGCCGCCGGGGTGCAGCTGGGCGGCAAGGCGGCGTAACCCGGTCGCGGTGTAGAACTCCACGTGCCGGGGATGGAGCAGGTGGCGGGGGCTGTGGTCGATGTCGGCGAGCACCGCGTGCACCCGGCGGCCGGGCGCGTCCGGGTCGTAGCCGGCCGGGTCGGCGGTCAGCGCGAAGAAGTCGCCGTGCAGTAGCCGGCAGCGGCCGTCCTCGGTCAGCTCGCGGGCGTCGGGCAGCAGCAGCCGCACGGGGCCGGCGCGCTCAGTGGCCCATGCCGAGGCCGCCGTCGACCGGCA
>DASWMR010000368.1:0-7582 GCA_036399635.1 Actinoplanes sp.
GCAGCGCCGAGTGCAGATCGGCGGTGACCACCGGCATGCCGTCCAGCGAGGTGGCCGCGGCCATCACCGTACGGTGCGGGGAGGCCTCCTCGTCGACGCCGAGCCGGATCGTCTGCAGCGGGGTGTAGCGCGCCTTGACCAGATGGCCGTAATCGCGCGTGGTGCCGTCGTGCAGGGAGCCTTCAGTCCGGTCAAGGGTGGTGGCGGGGTGGTCGGACGGGGAGCCTTCAGTCCGGTCAAGGGCGGTGGCGGGGTGGTTGGACGGGGGATCGGCGGGTAGCCGGTCGGGGAGGGCCACGACCAGCGCGTAGCCGCCGGTGCCCAGGCCCATCACCAGCGCCCCGACGTTGAGCAGCACCCGGTCGCCCGGCTCCGGCGTGCCGACCAGCTCGACGTACGCGAGGGCGCGCAGCTCGTCGCCGTCGGCGGTGACCACGTCCAGCTCGGCGGCCCCGCGCCATTCGCGGCGGATCGCCCGCACTGTCCCGCTCCGCCACCGCACCATGGCGGCAGACGTTACTCGACGCCGCCGTTGATGTGGTTGCGCCCGGCGGCGCCGCGCGTCGGGTCCAGGAAGACGTATCGGATCGCCGGGAACCGGGTGCGCAGTCGCCGCTCGGCGTCGTCGGACGCGGCTTCGATCTCGGCACCGCTGACGGCGTCGTCGAAGTCCACCTTGGCGGCGACGAGGATGTCGCCCGGGCCGAGCTGCATGGTCAGCAGGGTCGGCACGGACACCACGATCGGGATGCTTGTCAGATCGTCGGCGATCTGGGTGTGCATCCGACGCGGCACCGCGCGGCCCACCAGCAGTTTCGCGTTCGCGCGGGCCAGCACCGCGGCTACTGCGAAGAGCAGCAGCCCGATCACGATCGAGGCCAGGCCGTCCCACATGTCGTTGCCGGTGAGCTGCACGAGCGCCAGGCCCACGCCCGCCACGAGCAGGCCGATCAGCGCGGCGGAGTCCTCGAAGTAGACCGCCTTGACGGTCGTGTCCGGGGTCAGCCGCAGGAACCGGAACGGCGAGATCCCCCAGCGCCGGGACTCGCTGGCCACCTGCCGCCGGGCTTTCAGGAAGGAGGCGCCTTCGGCGATGAAAGACACGGCCAGGACGACGTACGACCAGAGGAAGTCGCCGCTGTGCTCGGGGCTGATCATGGTGCGGATGCCGTGGTAGATCGAGAAGCCGGCACCGCCGACGAAGGTGAAGAGCGCCGCGATGAACGCCCAGACGAAGCTCTCCTTGCCGTACCCGAACGGGTGTTCCTCGTCGGCCGGTTTGCTGCCGCGGCGCAGCGCGACGAAGAGGAACACCTCGGTGATCGTGTCGGCCATCGAGTGCGCCGACTCGGAGAGCATCGCCGCCGAGCCGGAGAGCAGCCCGGCGATCAGTTTGGCGACGGCGATCACCAGGTTCGCGGCCCCGGCTAGCAGGACCGTGCCGACACTTTCGCTCTCCGGTTCTTCCGACCCCCCGGATGTTTCCGGCAAAGGGAGCGGCTCGGCTGCTGCCAGGCCGACGCGGAGCTGCTCATCGGGGGTCTGCTGAGGGGTCACCGGTCCATCGTTCCCCCGGTCGGTGCCGAATAACCGCGCGGCGGTTCCGCATGCGTCACACCCGCGCATGTGCTGCTAGCGTTGCCACTCGTGTCGCGGACCCGCACCGAGCGCCTGGTCAACCTGGTGATCTGCCTGCTGTCCACGCGACGGTTCCTGACCGCCGCGCAGATCGCCGCGACCGTCCCCGGCTACGAGCACGACCCTGAGGACCCCCGCGACCACGAGGCCTTCCAGCGCAAGTTCGAGCGGGACAAGGCCGAGCTGCGCGAGCTCGGCGTCCCGCTGGAGACCGGGACGGCGAGCGTCTTCGACTCCGAGCCCGGCTACCGTATCGCGCACCGGGAGTACGCGCTGCCGGACATCATCCTGGAGCCGGACGAGGCCGCCGCGGTCGGCATCGCGGCCCGGCTGTGGCAGCACGCCGGGCTGGCCGCAGCCGCCTCCTCCGGGCTGGCCAAGCTGCGCGCGGCGGGTGTCGAGGTGGACCCGCAGGCCACCCTCGGGGTCGAGCCGGTGGTCACCGTCGACCCGGCGTTCGGCCCGCTCACCACCGCGGCCCGCGACCGCCGCGCGGTGACCTTCAGCTACCGGGTTCCCGAGCTGGACGACCCCACCACGCGCCGGCTCGAGCCGTGGGGCGTGGTCTGCTGGCGCGGCCGGTGGTACGTGGTGGGCCACGACCGCGACCGGGCCGCGACCCGCTGCTTCCGGCTGTCCCGCATCGTCGGCACCGTGCGCCCGGTGGGCCGCCCGGGCGCCTTCGCGCCGCCGCCGAACACCGATCTGATTCAGCACGTCGCGGGTTTCGCCGGGCCGGTGCCGCACACCGGGCGGGCCATCGTGACGGTCCGGCCCGGGCGGGCCGCGGGCCTGCGCCGCTGGGCGGTGGAGACGGTGCCGGGCCCGGACGGGGACAAACTGACCATCCCGTACGCGGAAGCCGAGCAGCTCGCGGCGACTCTCGTCGGGTACGGTCCGGACGTCCGCGCCGAGTCCCCGCCGGAGGTCCGCGAGGCCGTCATCCAGCGTCTCAAGGAAGTCGTGGCCCGGCACGAGGGTGTGGCTGCGGCATGACCGGCGGCAACTCTCGTGTTGATCAAAGTAGCGGGGCAGCCGCCGGGCCGGGTGGTTCGGCGTGACCGGGCCGCGGAACTCCGTGGACCGGCTGGGGCGGTTGCTCAATCTGGTGCCCTACCTGCTGGCCCGGCCCGGGATCCTGGTCGCCGAGGCCGCCGCTGACCTCGGGGTGAGTGAGCGCCAGCTGCGCGAGGACCTGGAGCTGCTCTGGGTGTGCGGGCTGCCCGGCTACGGTCCGGGCGATCTGATCGACATGGCGATGGACGGCGATCGGGTGACGATCAGCCACGACGCCGGCATCGATCGGCCACTGCGCCTCACTCAGGACGAGGCACTCGCCCTGGTGGTGGCCCTGCGGATGCTCGCCGAGACGCCCGGCACCGGCACCCGGGACGCCATCGAGCGGGCCCTCGCGAAAATCGAGAACGCGGCCGGCGACCTGGCCGACGCGCCGGTAGCAGTGCGGCTGCCGGCCAACGCCGAGCGGCTCGACCAGATCCGGGCGGCGGTCGAGAGCGGCCATGCGCTGCGGATGACGTACTACACGGCGGCCCGCGACGAGACCACCGAGCGGGTGGTCGACCCGATGCGGGTGCTGATGGTCGCCGGCCGCGCCTATCTGGAGGCCTGGTGTCGCCGGGCGGAGGCGCCGCGGCTGTTTCGGGTGGACCGGATAGACGCGTTCACCGAGCTGGACGAGCCGTCCGCGCCGCCGGACGACGCGGTGCCGGTCGACGTGCGGGCCGGGGTGTTCCGGCCCACCGCCGACCTGCCGCTGGTCACTCTGCGGGTGGGCCGGCACAGCCGGTGGCTCACCGAGTACTACCCGGTGGAAGAGGTGCGCCGGGCCGGCGACGAGTGGGTGGTGACGATGCGGGTCACCGACCTGGGCTGGGCGCAGCGGCTGCTGCTCGGCCTCGGCCCGGACGTGACCGTGCTCGGCCCGCCCGAGCTGCTCTCCCGGATCCGCGACCAGGCGGCGGCGGCGCTCAGCCAGTACAACGCACCGGCCCGGTAGGGCGGCGGCGCTCAGCCAGTACAACGCACCGGCCCGGTAAGGTGGCGGCGTGATGTGGACCTGGCTGACGTGGACCTGGATCGCCGTCGTGGTGCTCGCCGTGCTGGTGCTCGCCGTCGCGGCCGGGAAGCTGCTGGGCCGGCTGTCCGAGCTGCGCCGGGCGGCGGCGCGGCTGCAGCGGCGGCAGGCCGAGGCGATGCGGCTGCAGGGTGCCGTCGAGGACATGCAGCAGACTCTCGCCGGAATTCAGCAGCGGTCCGCCGAGACGCAGGACCGGCTCGCCCAAATCGCCCCAAACCCGGGCCGATAGGTCCATTACCGCAGCTCCGGGGGTTCCGGTAGCGTGCGCTGTTCCTTCCTCGTTGTCCGAGACTTCTGGCGATGATGGCAAGCTGACCGGACCGGTGGGCTGCATCACCAGAATTGACACGTACGATGGACCGCGCACAACCGATCCGACCGACTGGAGTTCTCCCATGGGCGCCCTCAAGCCATGGCACATCATCATCTTCGTGGTCGTCCTCGTGCTGCTGTTCGGCGCGAAGCGGCTGCCGGACGCCGCCCGGTCACTGGGCCGGTCGTTGCGGATCATCAAGGCGGAGACGAAGGGCCTGATCGACGACGACAACGACGTCGCGGAGAAGGCCGAACCGCAGTACTCACGGCAGCCGATCCAGGGTGAGGTCCAGCAGCCGGGTTACCAGCAGGCGCCGCCGCCGGGCTACCAGCAGCCGCAGCCGCAGCCCGGTTACCAGCAGGCGCCGCCGCCGAACGGCCAGCAGTACCAGCAGCCGCCGGCGCAGCCCTACGTCGACCCGGTGCAGCGCACCAACGACCGCTGACCGTCGATCATGGCGCTGTCCCTCCGCCGTCAGGGGCCCAGCAAGTTCGAGCAGGCCGCCGACGGCTCCATGACTCTGATCGAGCACGTCCGCGAGCTGCGTAACCGGCTCTTCTGGGCGTCGCTCGGCATCGTCGTCGGCCTGATCATCGGCTTCATCATCAGCGAGTGGGTCTTCGACCTGCTCAAGCAGCCCTACTGCAGCCTGTCGACCTCGTGGGAGATCAACGCGATCACCCACAAGAACGAGTGTCGGTTCATCACCCTGGGCGCGGCCGATCAGCTCATCCTGAAGCTGAAGATCGCGCTGTGGGTCGGCCTCGTCGTCGGCGCGCCGGTGTGGCTCTACAACCTGTGGGCGTTCATCGCCCCGGGCCTGCACAAGCACGAGCGCAAATGGGCGTACGTGTTCGTGGCGATCGCCGCCCCGCTGTTCGTCGGCGGTGCCGTCCTGGCGTACTTCGTGGTGAAGCACAGTCTCGCGTTCATCATGGAAGCCGGCATCATCGGCGAAACCACGCAGCTCGAGGTCACGGCGTACACGTCGTTCGTCACCAACATGATCTTGATCTTCGGTGCCGCGTTCGAGTTCCCGCTGATCCTGCTCATGCTCAACTTCACCGGCGTCGTCACCGGGCGCAAGCTGCTGAGCTGGTGGCGGGTCGCCGTCTTCCTGTCGTTCGGCTTCTCCGCGATCGCCACCCCCGACCCGGGCCCGTTCGGCATGACGCTGCTGGCGGGCTGCATGACCCTGCTGTACTTCGTCGCCGTCGGCGTGGCGATCCTCAACGACAAGCGCAAGGGCCGCGGCAAAGAGATCTACGCCGGCCTCGACGACGACGAGCTCTCCCCGCTGGGGGACGACCGGCAGGCAGTCGGTGCGTCCACCGCGGAGACGGCCTCGCCGATCGACGCGCCCGTCCCGGTTTCCCAGCGGCGCCCGCTGGAGGGTCGTTTCGACGACATGACGTAGTACCGTCAGGCGTGCCGAACGACGAGATCGCGGTGCTGGCCAACCCCACAGCGGGGCGTGGCCGGCACCGCGTTCTGCTTCCCGGGGTGCTGCAGCGGCTCGGCGCCGCTGGGCACACCGTGCGGCTGTTGACGGCCGGCACCGGCGCGCAGGCGGAGCAGGCCTGCCGTCGGGCCGTGGCGGACGGGGTCGCGGCCCTGGTCGCGGTCGGCGGCGACGGCACCGTGCACCGAGCGCTGCAGGCGGTGGCCGGCACCGGGGTCGGGTTCGGGGTGGTGCCGGCCGGCACGGGCAACGACTTCGCCGCCGGTACCGCTGCTGCGCGCGAGCGGCCGGAAGGCGTACCGGATGGGCGGGAGCGGCCGGAAGGCGTACCGGATGGGCGGGAGCGGTCGGAAGGCGTACCGGAGGGGTCTCTGCATGCTGCGGAGGCGATTGCCGGCGCCCTGCGTGACCAGCGAGACCACCGGGTTGATCTGGGTCTAGTGAGGTTGGCCGACGGCTCGCGGCGGTGGTTCGGCACGGTGCTCGCGGCCGGCTTCGACGCCGTGGTGAACGAGCGCGCCAACCGGATGCGCTGGCCACGCGGCCGGCGGCGGTACGACCTGGCGATCCTGCTGGAGCTGGCCCGGCTGCGGTCGCGGGAGTACACGCTCGGGCTGGACGGCGCCGAGCACCGCTTCGCTGGTCCGCTCGTCGCAGTCGGCAACTGCCCGAGCTACGGCGGCGGCCTGCGGATCCTGCCCGACGCGGATCCGGCGGACGGGCTGCTCGACGTGGTGATCGCGGCGCCGCTGAGCCGGGTCGCGCTGGCCCGCCTGAAGCCGCTGCTGCGTCTGGGCACTCACATCCGCGACCCGCGGGTCACGACATTCCGGGCAAAGAGCGTGCAACTGGACGCGGCGGGCATCATCGGGTACGCCGACGGCGAGCGGATCGGGCCGCTCCCACTGGAGATTACGTGCGAACCGGGAGCAGTCCGGTTGCTGCGCTAGTCAGACGGTCAGAATCGGAAAGTCCGGCCGAACGTGTTGGCATGTCGATCAGCTTCAGCTCGCTCGCGTCCACCGCCTTCGACACCGCGCGCTCGACCTTCAAGGGATTGGCCGAGGCCGCCGTGCAGGGCGAGGCCGCCACGTCCGCCGCGGCCACGGCCAAGGCACCGGACGCGGTCGCCGCTCCGGCTCCGGCCAAGCCGGTCGTCGTGCAGCGGGCCCGCCTGGACATCACCGAGTCGTCGGAGGCCACGCCGTCGTCCGAGACGCCGAAGCCGATCAAGCGGCGCGTGGGAACGCTGCTCGACTCGTACGCCTGACGTCAGCCTGCGCACCGCTCACCCCGCGCCTAGCCTGGGGTGGTGCGTATAAGTCAGCAGAGCAGCTCTGCTCACATATACGCACCGGGGGTGGCTGGCTCGGTCTCAGGCGGCGCAGCCGACCAGGGCCAGTGAGGCGTCGAGCCCGTTCGGGCGGCCCGGCTCCGCGGCCGGCAGCACCAGGGCCGCGCACCCGGCCTGCACCGCGCCCGCGTCCGCCGGGGTGTCGCCGACCATCAGGGTGCGCTCCGGGTCGACGCCGAGCGTGCCGCACGCCCGCAGGAAGATCGCCGGGTCCGGTTTGATCCGGCCCACCTCGAAGCTCAGCGTGAACGCGTCGACCAGGTGGCACAGGTCCCAGGCGGCGAAGTGTGGGCGGATGTCGAAGCCGATGTTGCTGACCACGCCCACCTTGATCCCGGCGGAGTGCAGGATCCGCAGCGTCGACTCCGTGTCGGCGTAGGGGAGCCAGCCGTCCGGGCCGAGCACCCGCTCGTAGAGCGCCTCGACCAGACCGTCCACGCCGGTGCTGACGGTCTCGGCCAGCCCGGTGTAGGCGGCGCGGTGGCTGTGCGCGTACAGGTCGCGGTCGGCGTAATGCTCCGCCAGATGTGGTGGCACCCGGTGTGGCACCGGTCCGCCGGCCCGGCCCGCCGTCACCAGTCGGTCGGCCAGCACCGTCGCCCGGCCCCGGTCGAGGTCGTGGCCGCAGGCCGCGGCCGCCTCCCGCACCCAGCGCACCGGCTCCTCCACCTGCGCCAGCGTGCCGTGGAAGTCGAACAACACGGCATCGACCTG
>DASWMR010000369.1:0-6685 GCA_036399635.1 Actinoplanes sp.
CGCCGGCGGCCAGCGTCACCGTCGCCGTGGCGGGCGACTCGGCGAGCGGATGATCAGGCATCAGCCGGAAGCCGTTGGTCCCGGACCAGGACCCGGCGAATTCAGGAAGGACCATTCCCCAACGGTAGGCCCCGGCGACAGGACCCTAGGCGAGCGGGTGACCGGCCGACTGGGTGACGGTGGGCTGCGGTGCGGCGTGGTGGGTGAGCACCGCGGCGGTCATGAACGTGCCGCCCACCGCCAGCCCGCCCAGCACGCCGAGCGAGATCTGCTGCTCGTGGTTCGACTGCCGGTCGTAGTCGGCCTCGGTGACCACCGTGGTGCGGCCGTTCTGGATCAGCACGTACTGCCCGTCGCGCATCTCGGTCTCGCCGTCCAGCCCGGCGAAGGCGACCAGCACGGCCACCCAGAAGCCGAAGAAGAGCACCCCGGCGAGCATGCTGGCCCAGTGCGGCACGTGCGGCGGCACCCACGAGCTCAGGCTCCACGCGCGCCGTGGCCGGGTGGTGCGGTAGTACCACTGGTTGCCGAGCACGCCGGTGACCACCCCGGGCACGGTGAGGAGCGCGGCCACGCCCACCGCGGCGGGCGTCGGCACCAGCCGGGCCCCGGCCAGCAGGCCGGCGACCAGCACCAGCGACCAGAGCACACCGGCGGCACACATGGCACAGCATACGGCCATCCACCGAGAATTGATCATCAGGTCGACGCTAGCGGCCCGCACCACCACGCGGGGCGGTTTCCCCGGTACGCGGGAGGTGCCGGCGGTAGGCGCTGACCGTCGGATCGCCCCGGATCCAGAAGCGCCAGGCCACGTCGTGCGCGGCGGTGACGCCGACCCGCGGGCCAGCCTCGATCAGGCCCGGCGGCACCGGTTCCGGCGGCGGGCTCACGGTCAACGGCCCGCTGCCGTCGACCACCGAGGTCCCGTACGCCGTCTTGTCGAGCCCGAGCACTCCGGTGAGCTTCGCCGGTCCGGCCGCGAGGGCCCGGTCCGTCTTCGCGGCCGGACGGCGCTCCCGGGCGCACCCGAGGCCGTCGACCACCTCGCCCGCGCGCAGCAGCACGGCCGCGGCCACACCCTCCTCGCCGCAGACGATGTTCAGGCACCGGTACATGCCGTAGATCTGGTAGACGTACAGCAGCCCGGCCGGGCCGAACATGACCGCGTTGCGGGGGGTCCGGCCACGGTGCGCGTGGCTCGCCGGGTCCGCGCCGAGCCCGCTGTAGGCCTCCACCTCGGTGAGCCGCACGGTCACCCCGTTGGCCGTCAGATGCCACCCGAGCAACATCCGCGCCGCCTCGTCGACCGCGCTCGCCGGTAGTTCCAGCCAGGAATAGTTCACCCAGTGAGCGAATCACACCACGGAGCGACATGGTTTTCGGTAATCATCGAGTCGGGGGTGATGCCGGTGCGACCCGATCCGGATGTTCTGCAGGAGTGGGTGCGTTGCGGCGTGCCGGCCGGCGAGGTCGGCGCCCGCCTGGGCCTGAGTCGAGCCACCGGCTATTCGTGGTTGCGCCGTTACGGCGTCAGTGCGGACGCTCCGGTGTTCTCCCAGGAGCACCTGGTGACGCAGTGGCGGGCCGGGCAGGCGGTCGGTCAGATCGCCGCGGACACCGGTCTGGAGCCGGACGTCGTCCGCGAGCGCCTGGTCACGGCGGCGGTCCTGCAACCCAGCCGCAGCTACTTCCGGGTGGGTGCGAAGGACGACCCGCTGCCCGAGTACCTGCTGCGCGACTGGTATGTGCGGGAGGGCTTCACCGTCGACCAGGTCGCCGCGCTCACCGGCACGACCGCCCGGCAGGTCCGCTACCGGCTGGGCCGCTACCGGATGTCGGCCGGCCGGCCCGGCCCCGCGCCGCGGCTGCGCCGACGCCTCACCGAGGACGTGCTGACCGGTCTCTACGTGCACGAGGGGCTGTCCTGCGCGACGATCGCGGAGCGCGCCGGGGCGAGCGCCGAGTCGGTGCGGGAGCTGCTGGTCGAGTACGGCATCGCCCGCCGGTCGAACGGTACCCGGTCACGGACGCCGGCCCCGCGGTCCGGGCGCCGGGCCCGCCGCTTCGACAGCTACCGACAGACCCGGGAACGGGCCGAGGCCGCGAAGGTTGCCGCCACCGGCCTGGTCGAGCAGCTCCGGACGACCGTGCAGGCCGCCGAGGAGATCTGCCGCGGCCTGGAGCTGCGCGCCTGATCAGCGGTCGAAGTCGCCGGCGCGTACGCCCGCCAGGAAGGCCGACCACTCGGCGCGGGTGAAGGTCAGGGCCGGGCCGTCGGGGTCCTTGCTGTCCCGGACGGCGACGATGCCCGGCAGGTTGCGCGCGACCTCGACGCAGTCACCGCCGTTGCCGCCGCTCCGAGTGCTCTTGTGCCAGTCGGCACCGGCCGGTTCTCCAAGACCCACCTAGCGACTGCCCCGGACGATCGCGCCGATGAGTTCGGCGGACTCGTCCCGGCTCAGTGCGGTGCCGCCCAGGTCGGCCCAGATCGACTCGTACGTATTCACGTCGACGATCTTATCCAGGTAAAGCGCGCCGGTGAGATGTTCACAGTAGACAGTTGTGGGCTCCGGCGAGGCGGTGCCGGTGGGCGGGAAGTCCAGGATGGTGAACTGCCCGGAACTGGCCGCCCGGTGCGGCCCGGTGCTGAACGGGATCACCCGGACGCTGACGTTCGCCCGGGTCGACGCATGGATCAGGTGGGCCAGCTGGGTGCGCATGCCGGCGGTGTCCGGAATGGCCCGGCGCAGCACGCCCTCGTCGAGGATGACCTCGAGCCGTGGCGCGGCCGGCCGGAGACGGGTCAGCAGCGACTGCCGCTCCAGCCGCATGGTGACCCCGTCAGTGACGGCCTCGTCATCCGATCTGATCCAGGTGCGGAAGACCCACTCGGCGTACGCCCGAGTCTGCAGCAGGCCCGGAACGACCGTCGGGGCGTACGCGCGAAGCCGGGTGGCCGCCTGTTCCATGCCGACGTAGAGCTCGAACCACTCGGGGACCACCCCGCCGTACGCGTGCCACCAGCCCTTAGCCTTGGATTCCTGTGCCAACCCGATGAGCACCTCGGTGAGCCGCGGATCGGCCCGGTAGACGCCGCACATCGCGATCACGTCGTGCTTGCGTACCGGAACTTCGCCGTTCTCGATCCGGTACATCCGCGCGCGGGAGAACTCGAGCTCCTCGGCGGCAGCCATCAGCGAGATGCCCGCCTGCTCGCGCAGTTGCCGCATCAGCCGGCCCACCTGGCGGCGCGGCACGGTGGACCCCGTCCTCGACATCGGCCTGTGACTCCTCGGGTCGCGAACAGTTGCTAGGACCCTAGGCCATGGACACTGCTCTAAGTAAGTGCAGCATCACGTTCAGTCGATGCCATTCTGCGCCATTCATTCGTTCCCTTAGATCTCTTCGTGGCGAACCTTAAGGACTCATTAGCCAGGCGGCGCACGATGCGCGGCGCCTCCATAGTGAGCAGGCGCCGTCCCCCGTCGTGCGTTTCCCCGTGTCGTTGAGGTGACCAGTTCCGTGCCGATGTCCGCCGTCGCTCGATTCCGCTACATCCTGGTGGCCGGTGCCACCGCCGTGGTGATCGGAACGGGCTTCACGGTCGCCGGCATGAGTGGGCACTCCGACGCCGGCTCGACCGTCCCCACCGCCGGCGAGCAGCCGCTGACCGATGAGACCGCCGAATCCCCCGGCGACCTCATCCCCTCGGTCAGCGCCAGCCCGTCGGTCAGCGCTCCGGCGTCGGCGTCGGCATCCCCGTCCGCCACGCCGCGCCCGAGCGCGACCAGCAAGTCCCCCTCGAAGAAGGTCACCAAGGCCGCGACCACCAAGGCCACCGCCCCGGTGACCAGCGGCACCGTCGCCCAGCAGGTGCTCGCGCACATCAACGCCGCCCGCACCGACGCCGGCCTCGCCGCGCTCACCCTGGACGCCAACCTGTCCAAGGCGTCCGCGGAGCACACCCAGCTGATGATCGACGGCTGCGGGCTGGCCCACGAGTGCTCGGGCGAGAGTGGCCTCGGCGCGCGGTTCAGCGCCCAGGGCGTCAGCTGGTCGGCGGCCGGCGAGAACATCGGCTACGGCTCGAGCGGGTCGGGCACCTCCGCCATCGTCAAGGCCGCGAACGGTCTCACCGACAGCATGCTGGCCGAGGTGCCGCCGAACGACGGACACCGCAAGAACCTGCTGAGCAAGACCTTCAAGCGGATCGGCCTGAGCATCGTGCGGGACAGCAAGGGCGTGACCTGGATGACCCAGGACTTCGTGAACTGAGCGGCGCTCTACAGTTCTGCCGTGGCCAATATTCTCAAGAACCTCTTCCGCCGGATCACGGCGCCGCGTTCCGCTCCCGAGCAACCCACGGCAGCGGTACGCGAGCGGCTCGTTCCCACACCTCGGGCCGGCGGCCGGCAGCTGGCGTACGCGCCGAACCCGGACGGTGACGCCGACCCGGGGGAGATCGTCTGGACCTGGGTGCCGTACGAGGAGGACGCGTCGCAGGGTAAGGACCGCCCGGTGCTGGTGGTCGGGCGCTCCGGGCGTACCGTCGTCGGCCTCATGCTCTCCTCGCAGAGCGAGCGCGACGGCCAGCGCGACTGGCTCGCGCTCGGCCCCGGCTCCTGGGACCGGGAGAACCGGCCGAGCTGGATCCGCCTGGATCGGGTGATCGAGGTGGACCAGGACGCCATCCGGCGGGAGGGCGCGGTCCTCGACCGGCCCCGATTCGACCGGGTGGCCGCCACGCTGCGCGAAAAGTACGGCTGGCAGTGACCGCCGGATAGCGTTGACGTCATGCACACCGAGGTAATGGTCGGTTTCGGCGGCAAGCAGGCGTGGCTCGCCGCCCGGGACACCGACTCGGAGTCGCTGTCGGCCGCACTCGGCCTGCGCGACCTCGGGCCGGTCCCGTGGCGCGACGGCATCGACCTCGCCCACCTGACCGACGACCGGGTGGTGCTCACCCCGCCGCTGCCCGGCGCCCGGGACACCACCTGGGTGCTGGCCACCGGCCGCTGGCTGATCCGGCCGGGCACCACGGTCGACGTGGTGGGGCTCTCCGCGGCGCTCGACACCGAGGTGCAGTTCTTCGCCACCCACCGGGTCACCGAGCTGCACCGCTGGCAGCGGGCCGCCGCGGGCGAGCTGATCCGCACGTTCGGCTACGTCGGGCAGACCGGCGAGGTCACCTCGTGGCACGGCGAGCCCGACCCGGCCGAACGGGCCGCCGGTCTGCCCGGCGAGCTCACCGAGGAGACCACCGTTCTGGTGGGCGAGAAGGACGTGCTCGCGGTCGCGAACGCGTGGAGCATCGACCCGACCACCTTGACCGGGCGGCCCGCGCCCGGGCCGCTGCGGGTGTCCGCAGCCGACTGAGAGGGCTCACATGCGCAAGTTCGTGATCATGGGCGTGCAGGGCAGCGGCAAGGGCACCCAGAGCGAGTTGCTCTGCAAGGACAAGGACCTCGTGCACATCGCCGTCGGTGACCTGTTCCGCTGGCACGTGCAGAACCACACCAAGATCGGCGCCCAGGTCCGGCGGGCCATGACCGCCGGCGAGCTGGTCGGCGACGACGTGGTCGAGTCGGTGGTGCGCCAGCGGCTCGATCAGCACGACTGGAACTTCGGCTTCGTCATCGACGGCTTCCCGCGCAACGGTCGGCAGGCGGAGTTCTTCATGGAGAGCTACGACATCGACGGCGTGATCCACCTCGAACTGCCCGAGGACGAGGTACGCCGCCGGGTGCTCAGCCGCCGGCTCTGCCCGAACTGCGGGATGGACTACAACCTGATCGCCGACCGCCCGCGGACCGACGGCTGCTGCGACATCTGCGGCAACGAGCTCATCACCCGCGCGGACGACACCCCGGAGGCGCTCGACGCCCGGCTGCGCGACTACAACGAGAAGACCCGCCCGGTCCTCGAGCTGTTCCGGCGCAAGGAGTTCGTGCACGACATCGACGCCCGGCCGCCGGCCGTCGAGGTGCAGCAGGCGATCCGCAAGGCCCTGAGCCTGCCGTCCTTGCAGCCGGCTAGCGGCCCCGCCGCCTGAGCAGCTCCCGGCCCAGAACGGTCGCCGCGGTGGCGCCGACCGCGGCCGCGGCGACCAGGCCGCGGTGCATCGACGTCCACGACCAGGGGTCGGTGGAATGGGCCTTGTCGCCGAACATGCCGTGCGCCCCGCGGTCCGCCTCCCGGTCGCCGGGCTGGAACACGTTCGACCGGTGCCGCGGCCCGGGCTCGTCGGTGAGCTGACCCTCGACGCCGGTGCGGCCCAGGTACCAGTCCAGGAACGACGGGGCGAAGCGGTTCCCGAGGATCGTGTACGCCGTCGAGTAGCCCACCCACATGTTGCGGCGGGGGTGGTCGGCGAGGAAACGCACGGCGCGGGCGGCCACCTCCGGCTGGAACACCGGCGCGACCGGCTGCGGGTGCCCGTCGAACTCGCTGTCGTTCCAGTCGAACTGGACCGTGTTGAGGCCGGGCAGCTGAACCATGCACACCCGGACAGCGCTGTGCTCGTGGCGCAGCTCGGTGATGACGCTCTCGGTGAACCCCTTGATCGCATGCTTGGCACCGCAATAGGCCGACTGCAGCGGAATGCCCCGGAACGCCAGCGCCGAGCCGACCTGCACGATCACCCCGCGGTTCCGCGGCCGCATGTGTTCCAGGGCCACCCGCA
>DASWMR010000370.1:0-5057 GCA_036399635.1 Actinoplanes sp.
CCCAGGCGAACGCCCAGAACGGGGGTGGCTGGTCGGGGCCGGCCTCCTCGGTCTTCTCCCAGAGAGCGATGGGCTCTTCAGCCTGATAAATCCGGATTTCCGGGGTTAGTGGGACGGGAAGGAGCAGCGTATGAGCGCGGAGGAAGGAGAGGAGCACCTCCCGATTGTGCCGCTTTCGCTCAGTTGGGCGGTGCGGGGGCCGATCTGATGTTTACGCGGACACGAGGGGAACAGGATGCCGGCCCTTTTCGGCGGGTGGATGACGCTGCTGGGGATCGCCTTCGCCCTGGACCCGGCCGGCCGGATGTCGTTGGTGGCCGTCGCCGGTGCGTCCGCGGCCCTCGCGGTGCTGGCCGGGATCCGTCGGTACCGGCCGTCCGACCGGGCACCCTGGCAGCTGCTGATCGTTGCGATCGGGCTCTCCACGGTGGGTGGCAGTGATCCGCCCGGGCCGCGCTGGGTGGCGATCACCCTGCTCGTCGCCGCCTATCCGGTGTTCGCCGCGGTTCTGCTCATCTTCATTCGACGGCGGGCCGGCGGGGTACGGGACCGGGCCGCGCTGCTCGACGCGATGACCCTGACCTGCGCCCTGGCGCTGCTGGGTTGGAGCTTCGTGCTCGGTCCGCGGCTGACCGAGGGCTCGCTGTCAGCCGGCGCGTTCTCCCTCGGCGACCTGCTCTGCCTGGGCATGCTGACCCGGCTGTTGACCACGCCTGGCCGGCCGGTGCCGGCTGGGCGCCTGCTCGGTGCCGGCCTGGTGCTGATGCTCGCTGCCGACATCGGGTACGACCTGGCGGTGCTGCACGGCGACGGCCGGTTCGTGGCGACGCTCGGCCGGGTAGCGCTCTACGCCGCGGCCGGGCTGGCCGCCCTGCATCCGTCCATGACCCTGCTCACCCAGCCCGGGCCGGCCCCGCGGGACGAGCTCAGCGGCGCGCGACTGGCGATGCTCGGTCTCGCCTCGATGGTGGCGCCCGGCGTGCTGCTGGCCCGGATGTTCGCCCATGGCCAGGTGGGCGACCTGGTCGTAGTTGCCGCGCTCAGCGCGATCACCTTCCTGCTCGTGCTGGTGCGGATGGCCGGGATCATCTCGAGTCACCGGTTGGCGCTGGCCCGGGAGCGCGCGCTGCGCGAGGCGTCGGCCGCGCTGGTCTCGGCGGCCGATACCGACGCGGCGAACGAGGCTGTGCGCAACGCGGTCGCCCGTCTGCTGCCGCCGGACGTCGCGCACGGCGTGGTGCTCGCCATGGCGATCGCCCAGGACGAGCCGCTCTCCGCCGAGGCGGCCGCGCAGGCGGTGCAGGACCGGGCCGCGGGCACCGCCGCCCGGGTGGTCGCCACCCGAGACGTCGACTGGGCGGTGTCGGTGCGGCTGACCCAGTTTCCCAGCACGCTGCGCTGCCCGATGGTGCTGACCGACCGGCCGACCGGCGACCCGCTGGTCGGGGTGTTGCACGTGGCCGCGCCGCCGGCGCTGCTACCGGGGCTGCAGCGCCCGGTCGAGGCGCTGGCCGGGCAGGTGGCGTTGGCGTTGGAGCGGATCGAGCTGAGCCAGGAGGTCATCCGACGCAACAGTGAGACGTACTTCCGGACCCTGGTGCACAACACTGCCGACGTCATCCTCATCGTCGACGACCAGGACCGGATCCGGTACGCGAGCCCGTCCGCCATCACGACTTTCGGCGTCGACCCGACCGGAATCCGGCTGCCCGAGGCGATCCACGAGGGCGATCGGGGACGGCTGGCCGAGGTGCTCGCCGCCGTCCGGGCCGGCGACGCTCTGCAGGAGGGCCTGGACTTCCGGGCCACAGCCGGCCGGCAGAGCGAGGTGCTGCTCGAGATGCACTGCCGCGACCTGCGCTCGGAGCGTACGGTGGCCGGCCTGGTGATCACCCTGCGGGACGTGACCGAACGCCGTCGCCTTGAGCAGGAGCTGACCCACCAGGCCTTCCACGACTCGATGACCGGGCTGGCCAACCGGGTGCTGTTCCACGACCGGCTCGGCCACGCGCTGGCCCGCGGCGCCCGGGACGGCTCGGTGGTCGGCGTGCTCTTCATCGACCTGGACGACTTCAAAATCATCAACGACACGTACGGGCATGCCGTCGGCGACCAGTTGCTGATCGCGGTGGCGCACCGGATCGCCGGCGCGCTGCGGGCCGACGACACGGCCGCCCGGCTGGGCGGCGACGAGTTCGCTGCGCTGGTCGAGAACGTGCAGGACCCGGGCGCGGTGGAGGAGACCGCGGAACGGATCCTGGCCGCCCTGTCCGCGCCGATCGTCACCGAGGACGGGACCACACTGACCGCGGTGGCGAGCATCGGCATCACCACCACACCGGAGGCGCACTCGGCCGATGAGTTGCTGCGCCAGGCCGACCTGGCCCTGTACGTGGCCAAGGGTGCCGGCAAGAACCAGTGGCGCCGCTACCAGTCGCACCTGCACCGCGCGATGGTGGAACGGTTGGAGCTGCGGTCGGCCCTCGACCATGCCATGCACGAGGGTCAGTTCCTGCTCGCCTACCAGCCCATCGTCGACCTGGCGACCGACGAGCCGGTCGGTTTCGAGGCGCTGGTCCGCTGGCACCACCCGACCAAGGGGGTGGTCGCGCCGGCCGAGTTCATCGAGGTGGCCGAGGAGAGCGGCCTGATCGTGCCGATGGGCCGTTGGATCCTCGAGCAGGCGCTGCACACCGTGGCCCAGTGGCGGCGGATCCTGCCGCGCTCCCGGCAGCCGTACGTGAGCGTGAACGTCTCGGTCCGGCAGTTCCGCGAGTCCGGCTTCGTCGGCGAGATCAAGCAGGCCATCGCCATGGCCGGGGTGCCGCCGCAGGCGCTCGTGGTGGAACTGACCGAAACCCTGCTGGGCGGCGACGACGAGGGGGTCTGGGCGGACCTCGCGGCGCTGCGTGAGTACGGGGTGCGGATCGCGATCGACGACTTCGGCACCGGTTACTCGTCGTCGCTCGGCGAGCTGCGCCGCCGCCCGGTGGACATCGTGAAGATCGACAAGATGTTCATCGACGAGATGGTGGCGAGCCAGGACCAGTTGGCGCTGGTCTCCGGCATCGTGAGCCTGGCGCAGACGCTCGGCCTCACCGTGGTGGCCGAGGGGATCGAGAGCGAGAACCACCGCGAGTTGCTCGCCCGGATGGGCTGCCCGCTGGGCCAGGGCTATCTCTTCTCCAGCCCGGTGGACGGCACCGAGGCGCTCAGCATGATGAGCGCGCGGCAGCCCTTGGTCGCCTGACCGCGCTACCTATTGCTTTCGCGCTGCGCGACCGGCCAGGGCGCGGTCGGCGATGGCCGGCAGCACGTTGGACAGGGTGATCGCCGCGCGGTATCTCGCCGGGACCACGATGCGTCGGCGCGGGCGTACCAGCGCCTTCTCCACCGCGGCCGCCACGATCTCCGGGCCCGGCAGGCCACGGCGGTTGCCGGTCAGCGCGGTGGCGATGAACCCGGGCTCCACCAGGGTCACTCCGACACCGGTGCCGACCAGCTCGCGCCGCACCGAGTCGGTCATGCCGCGCAGCGCGAACTTCGTCGCCGAGTAGGCGCCGTGCAGCCCGATCTCGCCGGCCACCGAGCCGATGTTGACGATCGAACCGGCCCGCTGCTCGCGCATGATCGGGACGACGGCGCGCATCAGCCGGATCGGGGCCAGCAGGTTCACCTCCACCATCGACACGACCACCGCGTCGTCGGCCAGGATCGATGCGTGCCCGCCGATGCCGGCGTTGTTGACCAGCCCGTCCAGCCGCCCGGTCGGCTCCAGCGCCCGCTCGATCAGCGCGGTGATCGCGGCCTGGTCGCGGACGTCGGTGGGCACCGCGATCGCGCTGCCACCGGCCGCGGTGATCTCCGCGGCCACCGAGTCGAGTTCGTCCGGTCGGCGGGCGGCGAGCACCACCGTGGTGCCGTTCCGGGCGAGGCGGGTCGCGGTGGCCCGGCCGATTCCGCTCGACGCCCCCGTCACGATAACGACCGGCATGGCTCCCCTTTCACAGAAAACGGCGCCGCCGAGACCGGCGACGCCGCATTTATCCCGCTCGCGATCAAACTATCGCTTGCTGTGGTACGCCTCCACGATGTGGCTCGGGATGCGCCCACGCTCCGACACCTCGTAGCCGTTCTTGTTGGCCCACTCGCGAATGGCCTGATTCTGGTCGCGGCTGGCCCGCCCGGTGCTGGCCGGCGCCGTACGGCGGACCGTCGAGACCGGGGTACGCCCGACTCGGGTGGCCGCACCCAGGAACGGGTCCAGCGCCTTGCGCAACTTGCCGGCGTTCTTCTCCGAGAGGTCGATCGTGTAGTTCACACCGTCGAGTCCGAACTCGACGGTGCGGTCAGCCTCTCCGCCGTCGAGGTCGTCGGTCAGAAGGGTTATTACCTGCTTGGCCATGGTGTGCCCGCTCCTACAGCGATGTCATTCAGATGACGATGAGAACAGAGACGTGGGATCTGTGACGATGGTTCGGTGACGATGAGAATGCCGATACTCTTTGATTCTGTCGTCCTTTCGTTCGCAATGCAAATTGCCCCTTCCGCATGTCGCAATTCGCTGACACATCGAACCACCGGCCGGCCGGTGCCACCGGCCGGCATCCGGGTCGGCCGTCGAACACTTTTCACGCTCGTCAATGTCCTGTAACGTGCCGTGGGAGCGCTCCCACGCCCTCCCGGTCCCGCCGGATCCCCGCTCAGGAGTTACTTGATGAGACGTGTTGTCCGCGCCCTTGCAGCGGCCGCCCTGTTCAGCGCGGTCAGCATCACCGGGTTGGCCGTGGCCGGGCCGGCCTCGGCCGACACGCAGATCTGTGAGCAGTACGGCGCCACCACCATCGGCGGGAAGTACGTGGTGATGAACAACCGCTGGGGCACCTCCGCCGAGCAGTGCATCAACGTCACCAGCACCGGCTTCGCGATCACCAGCCAGCAGGGCGTCGGCAGCACCAGCGGCGCCCCGGTCTCCTACCCGGCCGTCTACGCCGGCTGCCATTACACGAAGTGCTCGCCCGGCACGAACATGCCGATCCGGGTCAGCGACATCACCC
>DASWMR010000371.1:0-2477 GCA_036399635.1 Actinoplanes sp.
CCTGTCCGTCTCCGAGGTGGTCTCGCTGTGGCCGGCGCTGACCGGCGACGCGAGCATCGCCGTCGGCAGCCCGGCGACGTCGGCGGACACCGCCGGGCAGCAGTGGTTCACCGACTTCATGACGCAGGTCGAGAGCCAGAAGTTGCGGGTGGATTTCGTCGCGGTGCACTGGTACGGGTGGAATGCCGGATCCTGCGACGCCGGTGCCGCCGAGTTCGAGAAGTACCTGAACTGGGTGCAGGGCAAGGCCGGCGGGCGGCCGCTGTGGATCACCGAGTTCGGCTGCCTGAACGCCAGCAACCCGGACGAGGCCACCGTGCAGGCGTTCTACACCGGCGCGGTCAAGATGTTCGCCCGGCACAGCCAGGTCGAGCGGTACGCCTGGTATCCGTGGATCACCAACAACCACCTCGTCGCCGACGACGGCGCCCTGACGGCGCTGGGCACCACGTTCGCCCAGCAAGCCAGCACCCGTTAACTCCGGAGCAGGGTGGTGCGTATTGGTGAGCAGAGCAAGGCGGGGTGGGGTCAGCGGGCGGTCGGCCAGCCGGCGGCGTCGTACTCGAGCTTGTTGATGCCCAGCAGTGAATTGCCGTTGTCCGCGTAGTAGTGGTAGACGAGCAGGTCGGAGCCGCCGTCGGTGAGGATGGCCTGGTGCCCGGGGCCGTGGATGCTGCCGTGCCCGGCCAGGACCTCGGTGCCGCCGCCGGTGGCCATCGGGGTGCCGGCCCTGTCGACGAACGGGCCTTCGGGGCTGGTCGACCGGCCGACCATGATCCGGTACGTGCTGGCCGCCCCCTGGCAGCACCTGTCGAACGAGACCCACAGGTAGTAATACGAACCGTGCTGGGCCAGGATCGGTGCCTCGATCGCCCCGCCGCCGCGGCCGGCCACCAGGCGGACGGTGGTGGACAGCGGCTTACCGGTGCCCGGCTTGAGCTCGACCTGCTGGATCCCGGACCAGAACGAGCCGAACGTCAACCACCAGCGGCCGGAGGAGTCGACGTACAGGTTGGGGTCGATGGCGTTGAAGTTGTCGGACTTGGCCGACTCCAGCACGAGGCCCTGGTTCTGCCACGATCCCTGCTTGCCGGTGGTGCTGGTGGCCAGGAAGATCGCGGAATGGTTGGAGCCGAAGGTTGACGCAGAGTAGTACATGAAGTACTTGCCGTTGTGGAACGACAGGTCGGGGGCCCACAGTGCGGCGCTGCCGTCGGTGTACTTCGTGGTCCACGGGGCGCCGTCCGGGAAGGCCGGGCCGGCCTCGGCGAAGTCGACCAGATCGCGCGACGTCTTCAGGCCGATGTTGTTACCGGTGTACGCGACCAGATAGGTGCCGTCCGGCGCCTTCACGACGGTGGGATCGTGCACGAGGAAGCTGCCGGTCAACACGGCCGGGGCGGGGTAGCTGGCCGGCGCCGGAGCTGCCGGCGGTGGCGGGTCGTCGCGCGTGCAGCCGCTGGTCCCCAGAGTGAACAAAATGACGGCCATGGCGCCGCCTATCGTCCGTCCGATCCGCATGGCAGCAGTCCCTTCTCGCTGCCGGCATGGTTCGCGTTCGCAAGATCGCTGTCAAGTTCTCCGCCGTCCGGATACCGAGAGGCATCGACGTTACTGATTGTGTTTGGAGCGCCGGACGGCGTACGGTGCCATGACTGAAAAATGACTACCCACCGAGGTCATCACATGGTTTCCAGTCCCGCGCCGTCCCCCACCAGGCGCCGGGTCGGGCGCCGCGTCGTTGCGGTCTCCGCCGGCGCCGCCCTGCTCATCGTCACTCTCGTCCGCGGCTTTGCGCCCGAGGCCGCAGCAGCCGAGGCCATCACCTACGAAGCTGAGAACGGCGTGCTCAACGGAACCGTCGTGGAGAGCACCGCCACCGGCTACTCCGGCACCGGCTACGTCACCGGGTTCGACACCGCCACCGACAGCGTCACGATCACCATCCCGGACAGCCCCGGCGGCCTCTACGACCTGAGCATCCGCTACCGCGGGCCGTACGGGCAGAAGGTGGCCAGCCTGCAGCTCAACGGCGCCGGGCTGGGCGACGTGACCCTGCTGGCGACCACCGAGTGGACCGACGTCGCGGCGGGCAAGGTGCTGCTGGCGGCCGGCGACAACACGGTGAGCATCGTGAACAACTGGGGCTGGTACGAGATCGACGCGATCAGCGTCACGCCGTCCGCGGCCCGTCCGCCGCACGCGGTGACCGGCGACCTGGTCAACCCGAACGCCTCCGCCGAAGCCAAGTCGCTGAGTAGGTACCTGGCCGCCAACTACGGCAAGAACATCCTCTCCGGCCAGCAGGACCAGGCGAGCATCGACTGGGTCGAGCAGAACCTGGGCAAGTCGCCGGCGATCGGCGGCTACGACCTGATGGACTACTCGCCCAGCCGGGTCGAGCGCGGCACCACCTCGCAGGAGGTGGAGAACATGCTCGCCTGGGATGCCGAGGGCGGCATCAACACGCTGGCCTG
>DASWMR010000372.1:0-8849 GCA_036399635.1 Actinoplanes sp.
GGCGTCGGCGGCCCGCGAGATGGCCCGCAACGACGCGTCGGCCTCCCGCTCCATCTCGGCGATCCGCGCCATCCCGAAGAACTCGTCCCAGCTCACCACCTTGCGGTCGCCGGGTGGAAAGGCGACCGCCTGCAGCGCCCGCGCGAGGCCCGGCAGATCGGGCACGAGATCCCCGGCGGCGGTCCGCTTTTCTTCAGCAGGCGGCTTGTCGGCAGTCGGCTCAGCAGCGTTCGCCGGCGGCTCGGCAGTCGGCTCAGCACGGTCCGCCGTCGGCTGCGGTTCCAGGCTGGCGGACGTCGCGAATGCCGGGGTGGGGTCGGCAAGCTGAGCCAGGGCGGCGATCCGGTCGGCCACCGCGGGATGGGTGTCCCCCTCGGCGGGCGGCGCGGGATCCAGCGAGCGGAGCCGGGCCACCTCTTCCGGCCGGGCCGCCAGCACTTGGAGGAAACCGCCGAACACGTCGACCGGTGCATAGCCGGCCTGCCATCCGGGGCCCAGGTATTCCGCGTGGAACAGCCGCTGCAACCCGTCCAGGGCGGGGGCGTCATGCAGGACCGCGGCCGCCACGTGCTCGCCGACGAGCGACGCCGCGATGCAGTCGGCGGCCAGCTCCTGTGCCCGGCTGAACGGCTCGTCCACCCGGCGGTACCACGCCGCGTACGCCCGGAGGACCGGCCCGGCCGGACTGCGCCGCGGGATCCGTTTGACGATCCGGGCGAGGGCGACGCGCCCCCGGTAGGCCATCGGCGCGAGCCGGCCCAGCCGCGGCGACCCGTGTGCCAGCTCGTGCGCGATCACCGCCCGCAGCCGCGCCTCATCCCACGCCAGCAGCAACGGCATACCCAGCAGGAGGTCGCGGCGCCCACCGGCGATACCGCCGAACCGGAGGAGTTCGGCCAGCGCGGTGGTCGCGGTGGCGACCACGGTGACACCGGCCGGCGGCGCGACTCCGGCCGCACCGGCCGCCGTATCGATCGCCGACCAGAGGGCGGGCGCGTCCTGCCTGGTCACCGGCACCCCGGCCGGGAGCCGATGGCGCAGCCGCAGGGCGCGAACCGTCGCGTACCACAGCAGGCCGCCCGTCGCGATGAGCAGCGGAACCGCCACCCGCACCGCGACCGACCCGGGCATCAGCTTCAGCACCACGAAGACGACGAGCAGCGCGGCGCCGACCTGGAGCCAGAGGACCGCGAGAAAACCGGCAAACATGGCGGCGGACATCGCCGCCCGGGTGCCGTCGCGCAAGCCGACCTCCAATGTCGAGCGGAAGGCCCCAGCGTAGGACCCACCACCGACCCGAAGCCCAGACGCCGCGTCCGACGAGACCGAGATTTAAGCAAAACTTGTACGCCGGCTGCCACCCTTGCCCGCCCTGCCGATACGCAGCGTTGGCCTAGCCCACCGGCACCGGCGGCCTAGCCCACCGGGAGGTGGTCGGCGGCGCGCGGGAACACCGGCTCGGCGACCGGCTTGCCGAAGTGGTAGCCCTGCACCAGCCGGTATCCGAGCCGGTACAGCTCGTCGGCCTGCTCGGCGGTCTCGACGCCCTCGGCCACCGCCTCCAGGCCGAGACCGGCCGCCACCTTGATCAGGGCTTCGGCGATGACCGCGTGCCGCCCGGACATGGTGATGTTGTCGACGAACGACTTGTCGACCTTCAGCACGTCGACCGGGACGTTCTGCAGCAAGCCGAGGGACGAGTGCCCGGTGCCGAAGTCGTCGAGCGCGATGCGGACGCCGAGTGCGCGCAGTTGCTCCAGCGTCTCCATGGCGATGCCGCCGGAGAAGATCGCCGTCTCGGTGACCTCGACCAGCAGGCACCGCCCGGCGAGGCCGCTCTCGGCCAGCACCGACGCCACGAACTGCGCGAAGTCCGGCTGGGCGAGCTGGTGCGCCGAGACGTTGACGCTGACGTAGCCGGGCGCGTCGCTGCCGAGGTCGCGCTGCCAGGTCACGGCCTGCGCGCACGCCGTCCGCATGACCCAGGCCCCCAACTCGATGATCAGGCCGTTGCCCTCGGCGACCGGGATGAAGTCGGCCGGGCTGACAAACCCGCGGACCGGATGCTGCCAGCGGACAAGTGCCTCGACGGCGAGCGGTTTCCCGTTCGGCAGGTCGACGATGGGCTGGTACACCAGCCGGAACTCGGCATCGTCCAGCGCGTGCCGCAGTTCGGCGCCGATCTGGGCGGCCTGCCCGGCATGATCATCGAGTTCGACGGTGTACCGGCGGAACCGGCTGCCGTACTTCTTGGCGGCGTCCAGGGCGGTGTCGGCGCGGCGCAGCAACTCGCCCGCGTCCGCCACGCTGTCGTCGCTGCCGGTCACTCCGATACGCACGTTGAGCAACAGCTCGTAACTGTCGGCCAGGATCGGCCGGCGCAGGCTGTCGGCGACCCGACCGGTGATGGCGTCCGCCTCGGCCGCGGTGGCGTCCGGAATGAGCAGAGCGAACTCGTCACCGTTGATGCGCGCCACGACCAGTCCGGCACCCGCCGTCGCGGCCAGCCGGTGAGCGACCGAGACCAGCGCCCGGTCGGCCGCCGCCCGGCCCAGCCGGTCGTTGATGTTCTTGAAGTCGGCAAGGTCGATCACCGCGACGTGCGGTGAACCCCCGGCCAGCGCCGCGGTCGCGGCCAGTTCGAAGCTGCGCCGGTTTGCCAGGCCGGTGAGGTCGTCCCGCATCGCCAGGTCCTGGAGCCGGCCGGCCTGGCGCTGGGCCATCGTGACGAAGCCGGAGAGCCGCACCACGACGAGGATCGTCAGCACCGCCGAGCCCAGCCCGATCGCCAGCCACCCCAGGTGCTGCACGCTCTCGGCCCGTCGGATCAGCAGCACCGCGGGCACCAGCAGCATCGACACGGCGAGCAGCACGATGCGGCTGCGGCCCAGGTGCTCGGGCCCCGGGTCGGACGACGGCGCGACGGCGGGCTCACGCACCGACGGGTGCAGCGCCGCGGCACCCCAGCAGACGTACGCCATCAGGAAGCTGGCAAACGCAACCTTGGTCGCGTACGGCAGGTCCGGGAGCAGGGTGTAGATGACGTTGCCGGCGAGGGTGGCCAGACTGCCCACGGTCAGCAGCGTCATGCTCGCCGTACGGCCCCGGCGCATCACCATCGGCGTCACCACCGCACACAGCAGGACGCCGGTGGTCGGATAGCCCGCCTGGGCCAGTCGGGTCAGCACCGGCAGCGAGCCGTCGACGGCGGTCGGGCCGATCACGAAGACCCAGTACACGATCGTCAGGCTGACCGCGATGATGGCCGAGTCGATCAGCCCGGCGGACCAGCGCAACCAGCGGTCCCGGGTCAGCCGGAACAGGCCGAGGGCGACGAACGGGAAGGCGGCGAGGTACAGCGCGTCCGCGGTCGACGGGAAGAGCATTCCGCCGTCCCGCAGCATGCTCTCGGCCATGAAGGTGAAGTCGCCGCCCACACAGAGGAACTGCCCGGCGATGATGAGGAACCACGCCCCGCTGGTGGCCGGCCGGTAGTACCGGATCCCGGCGACGCTGAGGACGCACGAGACCACGCCGATCAGACCGCCGAGCGCGGCGGTGACCGCCAACGAGGGCAGGACCGGGTAGGCCGCCGACAGGACCACCCCAAGGACCAGCCAGATCAGCCAGGGAGGCCAGATTCGGGCAGGAAGCATGCGCTTTAGTTCGGCCGCATAGGCATGGGACTTAGTAAAGCGCCGGAATCACCCGTGGCGCCCGGACTGTCGCCGGTGGCTTCCGGCGATCGCTCCCCTGGGCGCCCTCATGACGAGTCACTGCCAGTCGATCTCCGGGCTGCGATGATGGTGGACGCCCTGCGCCGCCCAGCGCGGACCGAAGGCGCCCAGCCTGCGGCGAAACGACGACCAGTCCCGGCTCTCCCGCACCGACCAGCCGATCTCGGCGATCGCGGGCAGCCGCGGGAACGTCATGAACTGCACGTCGGCGAGGCTGCGCAGGGTCTCCGACCACAGCGGCGCCTCGACGCCGAGCAGGGACGCCTCGGCAACGCCCGGCAGGCGGTCGGCCGGGTCCCAGTCGTACGTCCGCCGCACGCCGACCAGTCCGGCCCAGTCCAGACCGAGCACCGTCGACTCGTCGTACTTCATGTCCAGATAACAGCGGTCCGCCGGCGACATGATCACCTGGTGCCCGGCGGCGGCCGCGCGCGCGACGGCGTCGTCGGCCGGCTCGGTCCGCCAGTACTGCGCGACGGCGCCGGGCGGCAACTCGACCGCGGCCATCTCGTGCCAGCCGACGACCCGCTTGCCGTACTTGCCGACCAGCGGGAGCACCCGCGACAGGAAGGTGCGGTAGTCCTCGGGCGGGGTGGACCAGGCCTCGTCGCCGCCGATGTGCAGAAAGGGGCCGGGAGTGCCGGCGGCGACGGCCCGGATCACGTCTTCCGCGAAGGCGTACGTCTCCTCCTTGTCCGCCCGCAGTGAGCTGTAGCCGACCTCGACGTCGGTGCGCGGCGGGACCGGCTGCCCGTCGCGGGTCAGTTCCGGGTAGGCCACCTGCGCGGCGGTCACATGGCCGGGCATGTCGATCTCGGGCACGATCACCACGAACCGGTCTTGGGCGTACGCGACCAGGTCGGCGTACTCGTCGGTGGTGAAGAAACCCGGGCCGGCACCGTCGACGCCGGTGCCCGCACCGCCGCCGATCGCGGTGAGCCGCGGCCGGCCCGGAATCTCGAGTCGCCAGCCCTGGTCGTCGGTGAGGTGCAGGTGCAGGTGGTTGATCTTGAATTGGACGATCGCGTCGATGTGCCGCTTGACCTGCTCGGGGCCGAAGAAGTGCCGGGCCACGTCGAGCATGGTGCCGCGATAGGCGAAGCGGGGGCGGTCGGCGATCCGGCCGCCGGGCAGCGTCATCTCGCCGCCGTCCGGGTACTCAGTCGGCAGCAGCTGGCGAATCGTCTGGAGGCCGGCGAAGAGGCCCGCCGCGGCGGATGCACGCAGGGTGAGCGAGCCGGCCGCGATGTCGAGCCGGTACGACTCCGGCGATTCGGCTGCGCCGGGTTCGTCGAGCAGCACCCGGATCGAGCCGCCGGGCGCCAGCGGGACCGGGAATCCGGTGGCGCGGCGCAACAGCACGGCCAGCTGCTCGGCGACGGCGACGGCGGTGGCGGCCGGCGGTTCGACGCTCACCGCGGCATCGGGCGAGATCCGGAAGTTCCCGGCCGGGTCGGGCCGCAGCAAGGCCGGGAGCGGAATGACGTCGTCGAGCCGTCTGATCGCGGGCGTGGGCACGGCGAAAGCCTAAGACCGCGGCCGTACCTAGACTGCCCCTCATGTCGATCACGACGCGCGCCGCCGGCCCAGCCGACGCCGGTCTGCTGCACGACCTGGCCGCGCGAACCTTCGAACTCGCCTGCCCGCCGGGCACCCTCCGGTCGGACATCGACGCGTTCATCGCGGCGAACCTCTCCCCGGAGAGCTTCGCGCAGTACCTGGCCGACCCGCGGCGGATCATCCTGATCACCACGGTCGACGAGGTGCCGGCCGGCTACGCGATGCTGGTCGGCGGCCCGATCGCCGACCCGGACGTGGCGTCGGTGGTGGCTTGCGCGGGCGGGACGAACAGCATCGAGCTGAGCAAGTTCTACCTGGCGCCGGATCGCCACGGCTCAGGCGCCGCGCCGGCGTTGATGGCGGCGACACTGGTGGCGGCGGCCGGCACCGGCGCGGAGTTCTGCTGGCTGGGCGTCAACCAGCGCAACGAGCGGGCAGCACGCTTCTATGCGAAGCACGGCTTCGAGATCGTCGGCGTGAAGCGCTTCCGGGTGGGCGACGTCTGGCACGACGACCACGTCCGGCTGCGCCCTCTGGCCGGACGGCCGACATAAAGCCCGAGCGGAAGGTCAGAAGGTCAGAAGTGTTGGGAGGGGGCGCAGGCCGGGTCGACGGTCACCCATTCCAGGAACTTGCCGGTGCGGTTGTCGCCGGACGAGCGGCCCCGCACCCGGCGGTGCAGCCACGGCAGGACGTGCTCGCGGTAATAGCGAGCCTCGGCGAGAACACTGCGGCTCTCGTGCGGCCCGGGGTCGATCACGTGGGCGGCGGCCGGCTGCCCGAGCGCCTCGAGCACGAGGCCGGCGACCCGGCGGTGGCCTGCCGCGTTCAGGTGCAGCCGGTCGGCCGACCAGTACCCGGGCCGGCGGATCTCCTCGTCGTGGAACGCGTCGACGAAGACGATGTCGTAGCGCGACGTCAGTCCGGCCACCAGGTTGGTGAGCGCCTCGCCGCGGCGGCGCATCACCTTGCCGAACGGCAGCCGGTCGGACGGGTCGGCGCCGCTCAGCAGCACCACCCGCACCCCGGCGTCGGCGCACCGCCGGATCGCCTGCTCGGTCAGCGCGGCGAGCCGGGCCATGTCGCCGCCGGCGCGCATCATGTCGTTGCCGCCACCGTTGAGCGAGAGCAGAGTGGGCGCCGGCGACAGGGCGAGGGCCGCGGACAGCTGATCTTGCACGATGGGCTCGAGAAGACGGCCGCGGATGGCCAGGTTCGCGTACTGGACCGGGTGCCCCTCGCCCGCCGCCAACCCAGCGGCGACCAGGTCGGCCCAGCCCTGCATCGACCCGTCGGGCAACGCGTCACCGAGCCCTTCGGTGAAGCTGTCGCCGATCGCCACATAGCGCGTCATCGGATCCTCCCGCCCGCCACCTCTAGATCATTTCGACCGAGGCTAACCGAACCCTGGCGCGCCAGGCCGCGCAACGCTCGCCTACCCCTGTTACATCGCTGGAAACAATTGGGCCTCAGTCAACCAGCGGGCGGACCTCCCGCGCGACGAAGCGGACGTACTCCTCGGGATCGGGCTCGTCGGGCGGGGGCTGCAGGATCACCTTGGTCGCGCCGGCCGCGGCGAACTCGCGGACGCCGGCGGCGATCTCCGTCGCGGTGCCGGCGAGGCCCGAGTAGTCCTGCTGGTAGTTGACGGCGGCGGTGGCCAGGCGATCGGCCGCGTCCGGGCCGGTTACCGCGAGGACGAAGACCACGATCTCGTGCGGCACGGCGGCCGCGATGCGCTTGCTCGCCTCGGCCACCGCGTCCGGCGAGGTGCCGCCGGACAGCACCGTGCCGTCGCCGATCGCCCCGGCCAGGGCGAGAGTCTTCGGCCCGCCGGCCGCCACGTAGAGCGCGGGCGGCGGAGTGGGCGGCCAGTCGAGCCGGACGGCGTCGAGCCGGACGTACTTCCCCTGGACCGACACGGACTCGCCGTGCAGCAGGGAACGCAGCGTGGTCGCGTACTCCCGGAGGAGCGTGAGTGGCGACGCCGGGCGAGCACCCACCTGGCCCATCCATTCCTGCACGCCGTGCCCGATGCCGGGCAGCACGCGATCGCCGAACATGCGGGTGAGCGCCGCGATCTCCATGGCGCAGAGCGCGACGTTGCGGAACGGCACCGGCATGATGCCGACGCCGACCTTCAGCCTGGTCGTCCAGGCGAGCGCGGCCGCGGCCGCCGACACGCCGCCGCCGAGGAAACAGTCCTCCCAGAGCCACAGCTCCTCGAGACCGGCCTCGTCAGCGGCGCGAGCGATGCCGCGCAGCGCCTCCGGCGGGTTCTGCGGCAGAGAGATCGCACCGAGAGTCGTCATGGGCCCCATTCTGGCCGGGACCACCGACATTTTCCGGGCCGTCCGGCGGGTGGCCTAGATTTCGCCAAGGCTTATATAAGCTGGTTCTTAGACTGGCCCGGGGACTGTCGGGGGCAATCGATAGGTTCTCCCCACGGTTCGGCGCCACGGGGGCGCCGAACCGTCCACATTGCGCTTTCACCCGACTCCACGCAGCAGCGTCTCGCCGACCGTCCGGGCTCGCTCGCGCAACTCCGGCGGCGACTCGATGGTGAACGCGACGCCGAGCACCCCGAGCACCATGACCGGCCATCGCAGGTCGTCCACGCTCATCCGCAGCCGACACGACCCGCCCACCAAAGGCTCGACGTTGCCCCAGTAACCGACGACCTCGCGCACCGGGTCGGCCGTGGTGTGCAGCACAACCGAAACGTCGTACCTGGTGGGGATGGCCGCCATCCGCGAGCGCAACCACGCCACCGGATCCCCGCCCGGGATCTCGCGCGGGCGGAAGCGCTCCGCGGTCGACGCCGGAGCCGACAGGCGGTCGACGCGAAAGCTGCGCCAGTCGCCGCGGTCGAGGTCCCAGGCGATCAGATACCACCGGCGGCCGAGTGAGACCAAGCGGTGCGGTTCCACGTGCCGGGAGGTGGCCGCGCCATCGCGCGAGCCGTAGTCGAAACGCAGCCGCTCCTCGCCCCGGCAGGCCAGGGCGATCGTGGTCAGCGTGGTCGCGTCCAGCGCCGGCCCGCCGCCACCGAACACGCCGGGAGTGCTGACAGCGCGCAGAGCGTCGATACGGCGGCGCAGGCGCGGCGGCAGCAGCTGGATGACCTTGGCGAGGGCACGGACCGACGTCTCCTCGTAGCCGGCCACCGCACCGGCCGCGGAGGTGCGCAGCCCGATCGCGATGGCGACCGCCTCGTCGTCGTCGAGCAGCAACGGCGGCATCGCGGCGCCGGCCTGCAGCTGATAGCCGCCGGCCACGCCGCGGGCGGCCTCCACCGGATAGCCCAGCTCACGCAGGCGGTCGACGTCGCGGCGCAGGGTACGCGGACTGACCTCGAGGCGGTCGGCCAGCTCGCCACCGGGCCAATAGCGGTGGGTCTGCAGCAGCGACAGCAGCCGCAGCATCCGGGCACTCGTGTTCGCCATGGGATCCAGACTCCGGCAGATTGCGGTCAGGAACTGTCCGGATAGCACCCTAGCGTTGCTCATATGATCGAGACACGAGGGCTCACGAAGCATTTCAAGGACGTCC
>DASWMR010000373.1:0-4439 GCA_036399635.1 Actinoplanes sp.
GCGAGGCTACGATCGGTCCCCGCCTGTATCCGATATTTCGCTCTTTTGGTCATAAGTCCGGTCACCTACCGAACGGAGCCTGGTCCGTGATGTATAAGCCGGACCGAGGAAGTGCTTGGCGCGGCCGAAGGCATGTCGGTAGCGCTTCGCCTGCGGTTGCCCGGCCATGTGACCTTTGTGTACGACGCCAGAACGAACCGTTCGGCCGGGGCCATCGCGAGTACGGTTGGCGTTCAGGCATCGTTTTGGAAAGACGCGGATCGGTCTGGTGCCATGACCCTGCACGAAGTGCCCGCTCCGGTTTCCCGATCACCTCGCCCGATGGTGACGTTGCTGGTGGCCGCGCTCGGACTGGGGCTGAATCTGCGGGCCTCGATTCTGCTCGGTCCACATTTGCACGATCGTTTCGGTGCGGGACCGAGGGCGTACGCCCTGCTGGTCGGATTGCCTCTTCTGGTGGCGGCGTTGGTGCGGTTGCCGCTGGGCGTGCTCACCGATCGATATGGCGCGCGGGTGATGTTTCCCGCCGTCAGCCTGGCGGCCGCGGCCTCGGTGATCGGAATGGGCGGGGCGGAGTCCCAGCTGGTGGTGGTCGTTGCCGGCGCCGCGGCGGGTGTGGCGGGGGCCGCGTTCGTGGTCGGCGCGGCGCTGGTGTCTCGGGCGTTGCCCTATGGCCGGCGTGGCCTGGCGTTGGGTGTCTTCGGCCTCGGGGTGGCGATCGCCGGAGTGCTCTCGGCGCTGTCCCGGTGCCTTGATCTGGAGGGCCGGCAGGCCGCCCTGGTGCTCGGCGGCACGTTGATCGGCTTCGCCGTGTCGGCAGCGGTGGTGCTCCGGGAAGTCGGCGCCGTCCCACAGGCCCGCGGCGAGGAGAAGCGCACCGGCGTGAACCGCGCGGTTCCGCTGGCCGGCAAGTGTGCCGAGCTGATCCGGATCGCGTCATCGACCTCGCTGTCCTTCCTCTACTTGCTCGCCCTCGGCGGCATGGTGTCGATCGCCGTCTATCTACCCGTCTACCTGAACACCGCCTTCCACTTCGAGTGGTTCCATGCGCTGACCTTCACCGGGACGGTGGTCGTCCTCGCGGCGGTGGGCCGCCTGGTCGGCGGGTGGTGGACCGACCGGCAGCCCACCGCCACATTGCTGATGGTCTGCTACGGCGTCGCCGCGGCCCTGTGTCTCGTGGGTGCGCTGATGCCGCGAACGTGGTGGGTGGTGACGCCGACGATCGTGGGGATAGCCGTCGGCGACGGCATCGCCAGTGGCGTCCTGCTGGCCTTGATCGGCAAGGCGGCGCCGGCCGCCCAGGTCGGTGCGGTGATGGGTGTGACGGGCGCGGCGGGCGCTTTCGGGGCACTGCTGCCGCCGTTGCTGCTCGTCGGAGTGACCAGGCTGAGCCACTCGTACTCCGCGGCATGGACCCTGTTGGCCGCCATGCTGCTCGCCGCGGCACTCTACGTGCGAAGCCACGGAATGTTCATCGGCCTCGGGCTCGCCGTGCGGCTCGAGGCGGAACCCGGTCCGACGGCGATGACGATCGCGGTCGTCGATGGGTCCGACACCCGGCTGGGTGCGACGGCGGTGGTGGCCCGTCTGGCCGAACTCGCGACGAGGGACGAACTGGTCGTCGTCTACGGAGCGGACGAGGAAGCGCGGTCGAGTGTCGCCGCCGGTGCCTTCGCCGCCGGGCTGCGGAACCGATTGCCCCGGCACAGCGTGGTCGCCCTCGAGGTCGCCAACGACGCCGAAACGCTCGGCCGGGACGCCCTGCTGCTCGGCGAGTACCTCGACGCCGGCGCGTTGGCGATCGCCGTCGCCCCGACGGTGCACCTCCACAGCGTCGCCGCCGACCTTTCTCTCTATCTCCAGGCCGATCGGGTGCTCGTGGTGTCCTACACGCCGGCCGACGGCGCCGAGCTTCATGCGGCGTGATCAGCCGACTTTTGCGTCGCGGGGGGCCGGGCGCGGATCAGAAGGTGACCGGCAGGGAGCCCAGCCGGTGCCCGATCGGCGCGGTCGGTAGCCAGTCTGGTGTCTGGTATGCGGGCCGCAGGTCCGGGCAGCGCTCGAGCAGGATCCGCAGGCATTCGTCCGTCTCCATCCGGGCGAGTGCCGCACCCAGGCAGTAGTAGGTGCCGATGCCGAAGCTGAGGTGCCGGTTGTGTTCGCGGGTGATGTCGAAGACGTCCGGGGCGGGAAAGACCTCCGGGTCGCGGTTCGCGGCCATCAGTGCGAGATAGATGTGCTTTCCGGCCGGCACGGTGTGCCCGGCCAGTTCGACGGGTTCGGTGGCGACCCGGCCGATGACGCCGGCCGGGCCGTCGCAGCGCAACATCTCCTCGACGGCGAGGGGCATCAGGCCGGGGTCTTCCCGGAGCCGGGTCAGCTGGTCGGGGTTGTCGAAGAGCAGAACCAGCCCGTTGGCGATGAGGTTCGCGGTGGTCTCGTGGCCGGCGAAGAGCAGCAGTACGCAGTTGGCGACCGCCTCGTCCTCGGTGACGATGCCCTCGGCCTCGGCGGCCAGGAACGTGCTCAGGACGTCGTCCCGGGGAGCGCGGCGGCGGTCGGCCGCGATGAGCCGCAGGTAGTCGTGCATCTCGAGCATGCTGCGTTGCGCCTCGCGCAGCTGCTGGAGGTCGCCGTTACCGAAGATCGGCAGGATGTCGCGCGACCACGCCTGCAGTTGCTCGCGGTCACCGACCGGCATCCCGAGCAGCTCGGCGATCACATTCGCGGGCAGCGGGTACGCCAGGTCGCGGACCACGTCCATCTCGCCCTTGGGCGCGACCGCGTCGAGCAGCTCGTTGGTGAACTCGCGAACCCGGGGCCGTAGCCGGTCGACCATCGCGGGAGTGAAGTAGCGCTTGAGCAGTTTCTGGAAGCGGACGTGGTCGGCCGGCACGGTGTGGCCCATCCACATCTCGATGGATCGGCGAACCGGGGCCAGTTCCTCCTGCTCCGCGGGTGTCAGTCGGTGGAGGGCCCGCGCCATGTTGGCGCTGTCCATCCGCCTGTTGCGCAGCGCCGCATTGACGTCCGCGTACCGGGTCAGAAGGTAGGCATCGAGCTGCGGCAGCCACGCGAGTGGACTGTCGGCGCGGACCCGGTGCAGGAAGCCGGTGGGGTCCGCCATCGCTTCGGGGGTGAACAGGTCGTATTCCCGCATCGTCACGGCGTGGTCGCTCATAGTGGCCATTCTCGCGTAACTCAATGATCAATATCTATGTCGGGGATGTCCGATCCCGGCGGCTGACCCGGCCGGGAAAGGCAAAACTGTTTCTCGCCGGGTCGCGCGACTACCGTCCGGGACCATGAGCGGTGACGTAATCATCCTGACCGGACCGCCGGCCGCGGGTAAGACGACCGTGGCCGCGCTCCTCGCCGCGGACGCGGGTTCGCCGACCGTCCATCTGACGACCGACCTGTTCTACCGCTCGATCCGCACCGGATTCGTCCTGCCGTTCCTGCCCGACGCGCAGCGACAGAACGAGGTGGTCATCGAGGCGATCGTCGCGACGTTCGCTCGGGGCGGCTACGACGTCGTGGTCGACGGGATCATCGGGCCGTGGTTCCTGCCGCCGTTCCGCGCGGCTACCGGTGCCTACCGACTGACCTGAACGAGCCCGAGCTGATTCAGCGGCGACGGCATGCACCGCGCCCGGCTATCCGGCGGCCGCATCCAGTCGCCTGTGCCGTCCGTCAGCTGCTGAAGGGCCGCAAATGCTAGCTTCGGGCGTGGGGTGGTCGATGTGGCGTTCGGGTGGCAGGAGTCGGCGGTGCGGGCCGCTTCCCGGCTGGTTCCGGGCGGCGTGCTCTGGTTCGCCGACACCGATGAGCCGGTCTTCGCGCTCACCTTCGACGACGGGCCCAGCCCGGCCACCACACCCGGCCTGCTGGAGGTCCTCGCCCGGCACCGGGCCCGGGCGACCTTCTTCCTGATCGGCGAGCGGGTGCAGGCGCACCCCGGCCTGGCCGCCGCGATCGCCGACGCCGGGCACGAGATCGGCAACCACCTGATGCGGGACGAGCCGTCGGTTCGGGCGTCCGAGTCCCGTTTCCGCCGCGAGCTGGCCGAGGCCGGTGTGCTGCTGGCGCCGTACGGTCCGGTCCGGTGGTTCCGGCCCGGCTCGGGCTGGTTCACGCCGCGGATGCTGCGCACCGCGGCCGGGCAGCAGCTGCGGGCCGTGCTCGGCACGCTGGTGGCCGCGAACGACGGCGGGCCGGGCGACCAGCGGATCGCGCCCCGCCTGGCGGCGAACGTACGGCCCGGCTCCATCGTGGTGCTGCATGAGGGCACGCCGAGGCGGGCCGGTGTGGTGAGCACGACCGACGACCTGCTGACCGCGCTGCCCGGTCTTGCCAGCGTCACCGTCTCCGCTCTGCTGCGGCGGGGCCCTGCCGGTTCACACATGTAACAGACCAAGCCGGCATATCCCATGGGT
>DASWMR010000374.1:0-1792 GCA_036399635.1 Actinoplanes sp.
CGTCGGCGGCCATGTGCGGAGTCTGGCCGCCGACGACGGGATGTCAAGAGCATCGCGGGGTCAACTCGCGGAGCACCGTGCGGGCGCGTTCCCGGCCGAGGTTCCAGCCGCGCCAGTCATCCGGCTGATCGCGCAGGCGCAGCTCGATGCGGCCGAGCACGCAGTCGCGTTCCGGCTGATTGAGGGCGGACAGGGCGGGCACCGCGTCGGGCGAGAGGGTGGCGAGGTAGTCGAGGTCGATCGTGCGGTCCTGCCGGATGTTGTAGTCGGCGATCATCTGGTCCGGGTTGGCCGCCGCCAGGCCGAACAGCGCGGCCACGCCGACCGCGATCGCCACCCGGGGCAGCCACGTCGCCCGAATCCGCACCCCGGCTGCGAGCACCAGAAGCAGGACCAGCCCGAACCACGCCTCGCAGCAGGCCACCAACAGGCGCAACGCGGTCAGGCCGTACGTCTCGGCATAGAGATTCATCCGGTGCAGTGCGGAGGCCACGATGACCAGGGTCAGGGCGGCCAGGGCGCCGAGGACGACCCGGATCAGCACCCGGTCGGCCGGCTGCTCCCGGGGCGCCCACCGGGCCGCGCCGGCCAGCACCACCAGGGTCAGGCCGGTGACGAAGGAGAGCTGCCAGAACCCGCCGCGGGCGTAATTCGCGTAGGTGAGACCGTCGGTGCCGAGCACGTGGCGTTCGCCTCCGAAGAGGACGGTGAGCTGCACCGCGACGAAGGCGGCGAAGAGCGCGACCAGCAGGCAGAGCGGAATGGCCCACTCCAGCCGACTCACCTTGCGGCCCTCGATGATGTCCGATTCGGACAAGTCGGGTGGAGCGCTGCGGAGATAGGCGGCCCCGCCGACGATCATGCTGGTCACCACGAAGACGAAGACCCAGCGGAATGCCGTCGCCACCGACAGATCGGGGGCAATGGCGGTGAGCGCGTCGGCGAACGCCTGATCCGCCGAGGCGAAGAGCGCGCCGAACACGGTGAGCAGGGCGACCGACGCACCGACCGTGGCGGCGATCCGGATGTTCGGCCCGGCTCCGGCCTCGGCCCCAGTCCCGGCCCGGGCGCCACCGCGCAGGCGGGCGGCGCCACGGGACAGCCAGAGTGGTGCCCGGAATGTGGAGATCACCGACATGGCGTACCCGATCGCGATGCTGCGCAGCGAACGACCGCCGGTCAGAGCGAGCGCGCCGGTCAGCGTGGCGGTGGCCAGACAGAGCAGGAAGAGCCAGCCGGCCGAGCGGAAGGTGCCGACCGCGAGCAGGGCGATCGTGGCGGCTCCCCAGGCGTACCGGTCCGGCCGGAGTCGCACGGCCGGTCGGGTGATCCGCGGGATCGGGGCGTCGGCGGGCAGCCGGTTGCCGGTCCGCCGCGCGATGACCAACGCGGCCGTGCCGGTCAGCGCCGCAACCAGCCAGCCGATGCCGGGCCGGTCGAGCGGCACGTCCAGGGTGGCGACCAGGCCGGCCGCGGTGATCGCCAGGACCGTCCCGGCGTCCGCCGGCCGACCGATGCCGGGCCAGATCCGGCTCCACCGACCGGTTGCCGGCCACGGGCCGTGCAGCGGCGCCAGGTGGATGACCTTGGGCGGAGTGGCGGCGGGCGGTGCAGTGGGTGCGGTGGACATCGGGACCTCCAAGTGCGTCATTCCGACACCGTCGTATTTCCGGCGGCGTGGTGATTCGGGCGTCTGATTTGTGCGGCGTCGTGATTTGGGCAGTGTGGTGAGTTCGGGCGGGTCGTTTTTCGGGCAGCATCGTTCGGCCCGGCACCGCGGAGCGGTGCCGGG
>DASWMR010000375.1:0-3851 GCA_036399635.1 Actinoplanes sp.
GACGCCGAGAACCCGGCCAAGTCCCAGCTGATGGCCTGCGTCGACCTGACGACCGTCGGCGGGCAGGTCAAGAAGTGCAAGTACACCGACCCCGACCCGGACACCGTCTCGCTGCGCCGGGCCAACTATCAGCTCCGCCTATTCGAGGTGGCGACCGGCCGCAAACTGGTCGACAAGAAGCTGGCCGGCGAGAACGAGGAATGCCCCATGTTCGTCATGGTCGGCGCCGACAAAACCATCTACACACTTCCCACCGACCGCCAACTTTATGAACTCCTCCGGCCCTATGTCGTGAAGAAGCTGTAACGGCCGTCATGCAGTGGTCACCTGCCCGCTACGTGGCCACTGCCTGACGAATTGGTCCGGCTTAACGGGCGAGGGCCATGGCCGGCTCCGGTTGCTCGACCGCGAGCCGGTGCGGCCGGACCACCAGGAAGTAGACCAGGGTGGCGGCCAGCATCCCGCCGAAGACGACCACGGCCATGGCGGTCGCGCCGACACCGAGCAGGCCGACCAGCGGGGCGGCCAGGGCGCCCACGCCGAACTGGACGGCGCCGAGCAGGGCGGCCGCGGTGCCGGCCGTCTCGCCGTGGCGGGAAAGGGCCAAGGCCGGGGCGTTCGGCATGGCCAGACCGACCATGGCGAGCACCAGCCAGAGCGGAATCAGGATGCCGGCCAGGCCACCGATCCCGGTGGCGGCCAGAATCAGCAGCACCAGCCCGAAGCCGAGCCCGGCCACCAGGGCGGCGCTCATGATCTGCTGCGGCGTCCAGCGGCGCAGCAGGCGCACGTTGAGTTGGGTGGCGGCGATCAGGCCGACCGCGCCGCCCGCGAAGGTCAGCGCGAACTGCTGCTCGCTCATGCCGTACCCGCCCTGGAAGACATAGCTTGATCCGCTCACGTAGGCGAACAGCGCCGCCATCGCCAACCCGGCCACCAGGATCAGACCGACGTACACCCGATCGGTGAACAGCTTGCCGTAGTCGCGGACCGTGCCCCGCACACCGCCGCTGCGGCGCCGGGTGACCGGCAGGGTCTCCGGCAGGACGACCGCGGCGGCCGCCATGATCGCGACACCGATCACGGTGAGCAACACGAAGACGCCGCGCCACGACGTCCAGTTCAGCACCAGCCCGCCGAAGGTCGGCGCCAGGATCGGCGCCACCCCGACCACCAGCATCAGCCGGGAGAAGAGCCGGGCCGCGGCCTGGTCACTGAACAGGTCACGTACCACCGCCATCGCGACGACGGCGGCCGCCGCGGCACCCAGGCCCTGCAGCACCCGCAGCGCGCCGAGCAGCGCCAGGTTCGGGGCGACCACGCACAACACTGAGGCGAGCACGTGCACCGCGATGCCGGCGAGCAGCGGCACCCGACGGCCGATCGCGTCGGAGAGCGGACCGACCAGCAGCTGCCCGAAGGCCAGGCCGACCAGCGTCCCGGTCAGGGTGAGCTGCACGGCCGCGGCGGTGGTCTGCAGATCGCTCGTGATCACCGGCAGCGACGGCAGGTACATGTCGATGGTGAGCGGCCCGAGGGCCGTGAGAAGGCCGAGCACGAGAACAATTCGAAAGCGGCGCCCGGGCGGAAGCAGCTCTCCGGGAGAGCGTTCGACGACGGCGGGCGGGGTCAGGGTGCGAGTAGCCACCCCTTCGACAAGTCGCCGCAAGCCCGGGTTCTTCCGCCCAGGCCGCATTGGTAATAGTGGTCACACCACTAAAGAATGACCTCCGAATTACGGGAAATGTGGTGGACGCACCGCCGTTACCTGGTAGTCACGACGTACCGCCGAAGAACATTCATGGAATGCGCGTCGCTGTCGGAGAATATGCAAATGGTGGTGCAGGCACGGGCCGGGACACCTCGTCCTCGCTGGCGCGCATCGAACGGCATATTCCGGGCATTATGACCAGGTGGCGCGGAGCAGAGGGGCCGTCCTGGCGGCGATCATCCTGGGGGTGATTGCCGTCGGTGTGTTGACCGCGGTGGTGCTGCGCTCGGCAGATGAGCCGCCGGAACCGGTGGCGAACCCGACCTCCGCGGCAACCCCGACCTCCGCGGCAACGACGGTGACCCAGTCGGCCGGCTGGGTGGGCACCTGGGCGGTCGCCGTGCAGAAGAGCGACCGCGGCTTTCGCGATCAGACCCTCCGGCAAATCGTGCTCACCAGCATCGGCGGCGACACGGTCCGGGTGCGGATCTCCAATGAGTTCGGCACGGTGCCGCTGGCCGTCCAGAACGTGCGGCTCGCCCGGCACGCGGGCGGTGGGAAGATCGAGAGCGGCGGCGTCGCGCTCACCTTCGACGGCGACGCCAGCACGTCGGTACCGGTGGGCTCGGCGGTGACCAGCGACCCGGCGAAGTTCGAGGTGCCCGCGTACGCCGAGGTGGCCGTCAGCTTCCACCTGCCCGCCGCCACCGGCGCCGTGACCTCGCACGACCTGGCGAACCGGACCAACTACGTGACCGACGGCGACCACAGCGGCGCCACCCAACTGCCCAGCTCGCGCACGCTCAGCACCTATTCGTTCCTGGCCGGCGTGGACGTCCGGGACGACTCCGCACCCGGCGCCGTGGTGGCCTTCGGCGCCTCGATCACCGACGGATTCGCCTCGACGTTCGGCGCCAACCAGCGCTGGCCCGACCTGCTGGCCCGGCGGCTCGACGAGGACGGCCGGAAGATCGGCGTGCTGAACACCGGCATCAGCGGCAACCAGCTCACCGAGAACGCCACCGGCCAGAGCGCCCTCAACCGCTTCGAGCGAGACGTGCTCGCCCAGCCCGGCGCCCGCTGGGTGATCTTCTCCGACGACGTGCTGAACGACCTGGGCGACTCCGACCCGCCGACCGACGCCCAGATCGTCGACGGCGTCCGGCAGCTGATCGACCGCGCCCACGCCGCCGGCCTGAAGTTCCTCTGCTCCACGCTCACCCCGTTCGAGGGTGCCGACTACTGGACCGAGCGCGGCGAGGCCGGTCGGGCCGCCTACAACGAGTTCGTGCGGGGAACCGAGAGCGGCTGCGACGGAGTGATCGACCAGGACGCGGCCGTACACGACCCGGCCGCGCCCACCCGCTATCTGGGCACCTACGACTCCGGCGATCACCTGCACCCGAACAACCGGGGCATGCGCGCGATCGCCGATTCCATCGACCTGAAACTATTCGAATAGGACAACAACCGATTGACTTGTCAGCCGCCGGGCAAAGACTTTGACCATGAAAAGCTCTCGCCGCTGGGCGTGGCGCGGCGTGTTGGCCGTGTAGATGCGCAGCCCAACCCAGCGGGACCTCACGCCGTCGGACATCGGCGAGGTGGTCGCGGCCGGCCTCGGCGCCGAGGTCGTGGCCGCTGCGGAGCTGACCGGCGGCGGCTTCGCGGCGGTCTGGGGTGCCACCCTCGCCGACGGCCGCGAGGTGGTGGTCAAGGTGGGACCACCGCCGTCGGCTCGACTGCTGGCGTACGAGAAAGGCGCCGTCCCGGCCGAGGCGGAGTACTACGACTTGATCCATGAGCACGTCCCCGGGGTGCCTGTCCCGGAGGTGCTTGCCGTCGCACCGGAGTGGACGATCACGACCCGGCTGCCCGGCCGCCTGCTGACCGAGGGCGACGCGCCCCGGGCCCGCGCCGACCTGGGCGCCGCGGTCGCCCGGATCCACACGGTCACCGGCTCCCGCTTCGGCTTCACCGGTGACCGCCCGTCCGGCGGCGACTGGCCGACCGCCTTCGGCGCGATCATCGAGTCGCTACGCGCCGACGCCCGGCTCTGGCAGGTGCCGCTCCCGCCGCTGGACGGCGTGGTCAAGCGGCACCACGACGTGCTCGCCACGGTCACCCGCCCGGCGTTGCT
>DASWMR010000376.1:0-11143 GCA_036399635.1 Actinoplanes sp.
CCGCGACAGCACCGCCGCGCCTGCCTCGGATGGTCGGTTTAGCGGTCGGAACGCCGGGTAGCTCAACAGTATGAGTTTCCTTGATAAGGCGAAGGACATCGCCGACAAGCACGACGAGCAGGTTGACCAGGGCGTTCAGAAGGCCGGCGACCAGGTCGACCAGCGGACCGGTGAGAAGTACTCCGGGCAGATCGACAAGGGCGTTGACGAGGCCCAGAAGCGCACCGGAGCCGGCGACACCCAGCAGTGATCTTGCGGGCCCGCTCGTCCCGTGATCATACCGGGACGAGCGGGCCCATCACTGGGCCAGAATCACCACGTCGTGGGGCTCCAGGCGAATCGGGTCACCCTTTCCCAGCCGTACGCCGGTGAGTAGCTCTTCGGCATCGGCATGGGCGCGCACCTCGACCGTTTCGGCGCTGTGGTTCAGCAGGAACGTCACGTGCCGACCGCTCGGCGTGACCCGCTCGGCCGATTCCAGGCCGGCGTATGACCCCCGTAGGCCGTGCCGCTCCAGCACCGCCCCCACCACCTCGTCGACGCCGGCCTGGTCGAGCGCCGTCGCCACGTACCAGCCCTCCCCCGCACCGAAGACGTTGCGGGTGACCGCGGGCGTACCGGCGTAGAAGTCGTCCCGGTAGGTCGCGACGGTCTGTGCCCCGCGCGGAAGCACGATCTCGAACACCAGGCGGCCGGTGGCCCGCACATCGCCGAAGTCGACGCCGTTGACCACCTCGGCGGGGCGGGCGTCCCACTCGTCGATGCGGATTCCCATCAGGTCGCCGAGCGGGCCGGGCACGTCGGCGAGGAACGCGTTGTCGTCCTCGTCGACCCGGCCGGACAGGAACGTCGACAGCACGGTGCCGCCGCGCCGGGCGACCTCCTCGAGCCGGCTGGCCAGATCGCCCTTGATCATGTGGAGGACCGGGGCGAGCACCACGTCGTAGCCGGACAGATCTGCGGTCACCGGCAGCACGTCGACGCCGACGCCGGCCGTCCACACCGCACGGTGATAGGCGCGCACCACCTCCTGGTAGCGCACCAGCCGGGACGGCCCGTCCGAGATCTCCAGGGCCCACCAGCTGTCCCAGTCGAACAGGATCGCCACCCGGGCCGGCGTGCGGGCGCCCAGCACCGCGTCGCCGACCCGCTCCAGCTCGGCGCCGAGCCCGGCCACCTCACGGAACACCCGGGTGTCGGCGCGCCCGGCGTGGCCGATGACCGCGCCGTGGTATTTCTCGCTGGCGCCGCGCCCGGCCCGCATCTGGAAGAACAGCACCGCGTCCGCGCCGTGCGCCACCGCCTGCCAGCTCCACAGCCGCATCACCCCGGGCCGCTTGACCGGATTGACGTCCCGGCAGGCGGTCGTGCTCGGGGTCTGCTCCATCAGCCAGAACGGCTGCCCGGCCTTGAGCCCGCGCATCAGGTCGTGGGTGAAGGCCATCCACTCCGGATGCTCGTCGTCCGGCGGGTAGAGGTCCCAGGACGCAAAGTCGAGGTCAGCAGCCCAGCGATGGTAGTCGATCTGGCGGTACCCGCCCATGAAGTTGGTGGTCACCGGCGTATCCGGGTCGGCCTCGCGGATCGCGGCCTTCTCGTCGCGGAAGTTGGCGAGCATCGCGTCCGACATGAAGCGCAGGTAGTCGAGGGTGATGCCCTGGAACGCGGTGTGGTCCGGACCGCGCCAGTGCTCGGTCAGCGCGGACGGCGGCTCGATCTCCTCCCACGCGGTGAAGGTGTGCGACCAGAAGGTGGTGTACCAGGCGTCATTGAGCCGTTCGAGGGAGCCGTAGCGGTCGCGTAACCAGGACCGGAAGCCGGCCGCGCACAGGTTGCAGTAGCACGCGCCGCCGTACTCGTTGCCGACGTGCCACGCGACGATCGCCGGGTTCCCGGCGTAGCGGCGGGCCACCCGGCGGGCCATCTCGGCGGACAACCGCCGGAACACCGGGGAGCTGGGGCAGGAGTTGTGCCGCTGGCCGAAGCGGTGCCGGCGGCCCTCGAAGTCGACCCGGGTCACCTCGGGGTGGGCGCGGGCGAGCCAGGCCGGGTGCGCACCGGTGCCGGTGGCCAGGCAGATCGCCCGGCCCTCGGCGGCGGCCCGCTCGATGATCCGGTCGAGCGCCCCGAAGTCGTACGTGTCCTCGGCAGGCTGGGTGAGCCCCCAGGTGAAGACGCCGACCGTGAGGGTGTCGATCCCGGCCGCGTCGAACAGCCGGTAGTCGTCGTCCCAGACCTTCTCGGGCCACTGCTCAGGGTTGTAGTCCCCGCCGAACCGTAGCTTCGGCACTTTCCTCACCGGATGAACCTTTCCTCGATCTCGGCACGCATCGGCCGGGCGGTATGCAGCAGCGCCCCGGCGAAGACCACGGCCACCAGCGCCAGCACCGCCTCGGACCAGAAGAACACGACGCCGGCGGCGACCGCCGCCAGCCCCGCCGTCCCCAGGGTCACCCGGGGCGTCCGCACCAGGAAGTACGCGGCGAGCCGCGCGGTGTCCCGGGTGCGGAAGGCGAACAGTGACGCGATCACCAGCGCGTTCGCCTGCCACAGCCCGGCCACCAGCGCCACCGCGGCGACCGGGAGCCGCCACCAGCCGTGCACCAGGTTGATGCCGAGGACGGCTATCCAGACCAGCCACGGCACCCACAGCTTGAGCACGCCGACCACGTTCAGCCGGTAACCGCGCAGGAACGCGCGGGCCGGTGCGAGGTCTGCCAGGTCGGAACTGCGCCACCGCAGCGCGTAGAGCGCCGCGGACAGTGCCGGCCCGACCGGGACCGCGCACGCCGTCGCCAGCGGGATGTTGCTCGCGTCCCGGTCGAGCAGCACCAGCGGGACGAGGCCGGCGGCGCCGCTCAGCAGGACCAGCACCTGCACCACGAGCAGGGTGTGCGCTGCGGCGGCGACCCGGGCGAGCGGCCCGGTGCCGAACCGCCGCCCGGTGTCGGTTGCGGTCATCTTACTTCTTGCCCGCGGCCCGCTCGCGCGCCTTGTTCACGACGTCGACGTACTTGTCCATACCCTTGGCGCGCAGCTCACCGACGTACGCGTCCCATTCGGACAGCGGCCGCTTGCCCAGAATGAACCCCAGCGTCTGCTGCTTGACGTGGTCCATCAGGGCGGTCTCCCAGAGCCCGGCCTGCTCGCGCTCCTCCGCGTTGAGCGGCGCCGGCGGACCCACCTCGCGCGGGGTCCGCTTGTTCATCTCGGCCTGGAACGCCTTCTCCTCCTCGGAGAACTGCGAATTCAACATCTTCGTGCTTCCGCCGTACGCGAAGACGCCGTTGAAGTATCCGTAGTCCACCTGCAGGTCCTTGGGCGCCGTCGGGTTCAGCCCGCCCCACTTGACCTGCGGTGACAGCTTGAAGGAGCCGTCCTCGACGTTGCCGGTGTAGGTCTCGCCCTCGACTCCCCACTTGCTGAACATCAGCCCGGCGTCGGAGTACCACAGCCAGTCGATGAACTGGATCATCGCGACGAAGTTCTTGCTCTCCCGCGCCTTCTTGCTGATCATGATGCCGTTCTCCAGCCGCGACTCACCGGGCAGCGTCGCGCCCATCGGGCCGATCGGCAGCGGGATCTTGGCGACCGTCGCCCCGGGGATCTTCGCGATGTCCTGGCGGGCCTCGTTGACCAGCGTCTGCGCGTTGGCGCTGATCACGAACGACTTGCCGGCGGCGAACTTCTGCCGGGCGTTGTCGTCGGTCTGGGTGAAGCTCTCCGGATCGAGCAGCTTCTCACTGACCAGAGTGGCCAGGTACTGCAGCATCTGGCGGTACTGGTCCATGGCGCCCGAGAACACGAACTTCCCGGCAGCCTCGTCCCAGTAGGTGGCGTTGTTCCGCCACCCCGCGGACGTGCCGTAGGACGAGCCGAGGATGTCCAGCAGGCAGTTGGCGCCCGGGCCGGGCGGCTGGCTGCTCCACCGGTCGGAGAACGGGTAGTGGTCGGGGTGCATCTTCTTCAGTTCCCGCAGGGTGGTCGTCAGCTCATCCCACGTCGTCGGCACCGCCAGACCGTGCATCTTGAGGATGTCGGTGCGTACCGCCAGGGAGTAGTCCTGCCACACGTTCTCGTGCAGGCCGGGAAGCAGGTAGTACTTGCCGTCCTCCTGGCTGAACTGGTCGAGGTTGGGCTGCAGGTTCCAGCGCTTCACCTTGTCGGTGTAGTGCGGCATGAGGTGGACGTAGTCGCTCACCGGCAGGATCGCCCCGCCGGCGATGAACGCCTCCTCGGCCGGGTGGTACGTCTTCGGGATGATCTGCGGAGCGTCGCCCGCGCTCACCACCACACTGACCTTCTGGTTGTAGTCACTTCCCGGAACCGCCGTCGGGTCGAGCGAGATGTTGGTGCGCTTCTTGAGCTCGGCCAGGAACGGCCAGCTCGCGTTGAACGGGTACCGCTGATTGCTCAGCATCATGGTGGTGAACGTGAGCGGCTCGGTCGCCTTGAACTGGTCGCCGAGCTTGTAGCCGTCCATCGAACCGGCCTTGAGGTCGTCCAGGTCGGCGGAGTCCGAACCGCCGTCGCCGTCGTTGCAGCCGACGAGGGTGACCGCAACCGCGGCACCGGCCGCGGTCAGCAGGTGCCGCCGGGAAAACTGAACCATAGAAACGCTCCAAATGTGCGGGTGCGCTACCCCTTGACGGCGCCGAGCATGACGCCGGAGACGAAGTAGCGCTGGATGAAGGGGTAGACAGCCATGATCGGAAGCATGGTGAGCACGATGGTCACGGCCTGGATGCTGGCCGCGATCTGCAGCGCGCTGTCGCTGGCTGTGGTCTGGTCAGAACCGCCGGTCGAACCGGCGATCAGGTTGCGCAGGTAGACGGTGACCGGGAAGAGCTCCTGCCGGTCCATGTAGAGGAAGCCGGCGAACCAGGAGTTCCAGAACGAGACCGCGTAGAACAGCAGCATGGTGGCGAGGATCGCCTTGGACAGCGGCAGGACGATCCGAAACAGGGTGCCGTAGGTGGAGGCGCCGTCGACCGCGGCCGCCTCCTCGAGCTCGGTGGGCAGGCTCTCGAAGAACGCCTTCATCACCAGCAGGTTGAAGACGTTTATCGCATTCGGCAGCACGATCGCCCACAGCGTGTTGCGCAGGCCGAGCGAGCTGACCAGCACGTAGTTCGGGATCAGGCCGCCATTGAAGAACATCGTGAAAACCGCGATGCCGACCAGCAGCCCGCGCCCCTTCAGCTGCCGCTTCGAGAGCACGTACGCGTAACAGGTCGTCAGCACGAGCGAGATGGCCGTCGCCAGGACGGTGTAGACCACGGTGTTGCGATAGTTCGTCCAGAACAGCGCGTCGGACATGACGTGCTGGTAGGTGTCGACGTTGAAGCCGCGCGGGAACAGGCTCACCTGACCCGACCGGATCTCCCGCTCGCCGCTGAACGAGCGGGCCACGATGTTCACGAACGGGAAGAGCGTGACCACCACGACGGCGCTGAGGACGACCGCGTTGACCGCCTGGAAGGCGCGGTAGCCGCGGGTCTGCCGGATAGTCACCACAGGCTCGCGCCGACCAGTCGACGGGAAAGCCGGTTCGCGCCCAGCACCAGGGCCAGCCCGATCACCGATTCGAACAGGCCGATCGCGGTCGCGTAGCTGAAGCTCCCGGAGACGATGCCGACCCGGTAGAGGTACGTCGAGATGACGTCCGCGGTCGGGAAGGTCAACGGGTTGTAGAGCAGCAGGACCTTCTCGAACCCGACCGCCAGGAACGCGCCGACGTTCAGCACGAGCAGCGTCACCATCGTGGGCCGGATGCCGGGCAGCGTCACGTGCCAGGTCTGCCGCCACCGGTTCGCGCCGTCCACCTTGGCCTGCTGGTAGAGGTCGCTGTCGATGGTGGTGAGCGCGGCGAGATAGAGGATCGTGCCCCAGCCGACCGTCTGCCACACCTCGGACGAGACGTAGATCGTGCGGAACCACTCGGGCTGCTGGATGAACGCGATCGCGTCGTGCCGCACCGCCCGCAGGCCCTGGTTGATCACCCCGTCCACCGCGACGATCTGCAGGACCATGCCGGCCACCACCACGATGGACAGGAAGTGCGGCAGGTAGGAGACCGTCTGGACCAGGCCCTTCAACCAGCGGGTGCGCACCTCGTTGAGTAGCAGGGCCAGCACGATCGGCAGCGGGAAGCAGAACAGCAGGGTGAGCCCGCCGATGATCAGGGTGTTCGTGAAGACATGCCAGAACGTGGGGTCGGCCAGGAACATCTTGAAGTAGCGCAGCCCGACCCAGTACTCGCCGAAGAGATCGCCGCCGGGCTGGTAGCGCCGGAATGCCACCACGTTGCCGAGCATCGGCAGGTAACGGAAGACCACGAAGAACACCAAGGGCAGGACCACCAGCGAGTAGAGCTGCCAGTCGCGCCGCAGCGCGGCCCGCCACGTCCGCCGGCGCGGCACGGTGTGCGGCCCCGCAGGCGGAGCTTCCGGACGGGTTGCGCTCACTATGGTCATTGTCGTCCCGCTCGCTCAACCGAAAGTTCCGGATGCTTTCGCCATCGCCCGGAAAGCTAGGTGTTACATCGATGCCTGTCAACCCCTTGCGTTCCCGCTAGGAGTGCTCTACCGCGACCGTCCACTCGGCATGGTGCGCGCCGGGTTTGCAGCAAGTTGCCGAGAAGTGCCGGAACTTGCGGGATTGGCTGAGTGCCCGCACGACACTCGCGGCCGGCGTGGACGCCGGCCGCGAGCAGAAAGCGGACTGTGGTCAGATCTTGCCGACGCCCGCGCCGGCCTGCACCAGCGACGGGACGGCCGAAGCCGCGTCGAGCGTGTAGCTGTAGAAGGTGCGCGGTTCGGTCACCGTTCCGCCCGCCTCGCACGGTCCCGACCCGGTGAACACGTTGTCGCGCTGCACCAGGCGGCCGGGGCCGCTTTCGGCATAGCCGCTGGTCGAGTAACACGGGTAGGGCACGTTGTTGAAGTTGTTGCCCTCGACCAGCACGCCGGCGTCCATGGTGGACGCGACACCGTAGAGCGCGTTGGCGTCGAAGTAGTTGTTGAAGACGTGCACCGGCTCGCCGAAGCGGACCCGCGGGTGCCGCTGCGCCGAGTGGTCGAACCAGTTGTGGTGGATGCTGACCTTCAGGTGCCCGACGTCGGTGGTGGCGCTGTCCGAGTGGCTGATCAGCATGCTCTTGTCGCTGTGGTCGAAGTGGTTCCACGACACCGTCACGTAGTCGGCCGAACGCACGATGTCGACCGAGCCGTCCACCGCCCCGCGGAAGGTGTTGTGGTCAATCCAGATGTGGTGCGACTCCTGGCCGACGTTGACGGCGTCGTCCTCGGCGTCGACGAAGGTCAGGTTCCGCACGATCACGTTTGACGACTTGTAGAAGTCGAAGCCGCCGCCGCTGATGGTGGCGTTCGAACCGAGCCCGACGATCGTCTTGTTGGGGCGGACCCCCTGCTTGCTGGTGATCGCGATGGTGCCGCTCACTCCGATGATCAGCGAACCCACCGTGTCGATCGCCTCGAGCAGCTCGTCGGTGGTGTCCACGGTGACCGTGGCACCGCCCACGCCGCCGGTGGTGCCGGTCAGCCCGAGGGCGGTCACTGAGGCGAACCCGATCGGCGCGGTCTCGGCCGCCGATGCGAACTGGGGTGCGGCGATGAGCGCCGCCGCGGCGACCGCGGCGACCCCCGCTACCGGGAGGAACTTACGCATGCCATCACACCTTTCCCACGCCGGCGCCGGCCGTGACGATCGTCTTGACGGTGTTCGGGTCGTCCAGGGTGTACGAGTAGTAGGTCGACGGCTCCTGCACGGTGCCGCTGCAGACCGGCGCCCCGGACTCACCGACGAACACGTTGTTCCGCGCGACGCAGCGACCGGCCGGACCGGCGTACGTGTTGGTGACCGGCTCCTCGACGTCCTCAAAATAGTTGCCCTCGACCATGCAGCCGGCGTTGTTCTGACAGGCCACCCCGGTGTCGGTGTTGTAGAAGTAGTAGTTGTTGTAGACGTGCACCGGCTCACCGAAGCGGACCCGCGGGTTGCGCTGCGGCGTCGCGTCGAACCAGTTGTGGTGGTAACTCACCATGAGCCGCCCGGTGTCCTGCGCGCCGTTCGCGTCGTCGTGGCCCAGCAGCATGTTCTTGGTGTGGTTGTGGGTGTGGTTCCAGGAGACCGTGACGTAGGACGAGCCGCGCTTGATGTCGATCAGCCCGTCGTAGCCCTGCGCCAGGTCGTTGTGGTCGAGCCAGACGTGATGCGAGAACATCTGCACGTTGATCGAGTCGTCGCTGGCGCCGCGGAACGACAGGTTCTGGATGATGACGTTGTGCACGGCGTCGGCCGGCGGTTCGGTCACCTCGGAGACCGGCAGGCCGATGTTCAGCCCGCCGCCGGTGATGCCGGCGGTGGCGCCCACCCCGACGATCGACTTGTCGGACGTGACGTCGTACATGCCGGCCGGCAGGGTGATCACGCCGGAGACGCAGACGGTCAGCGGCCCGGGCGTCGCGATGGCGGCCAGCAGCTCGGCGGCCGTGTCGACCGCGACGGACGGCCCGCCGGCACCGCCGGTCGTGCCGCTCAGCCCCCAGGCGGTCACCGACGCGAAGCCGGTCGGCGTGTCGGCGACCTGGCACTGCCCGGGCGGTGCCGGCGTGGTCGGTGCGGGCGTGGTCGGTGACGGCGTGGTCGGTGACGGCGTGGGCGAGACGGTCGGCGACGCCGTACCGGTCGGGCCCGGCGCGGGCGTTCCGGTGTCCACACTCACGTCGTCGTAGGAAGCGCTCGCATACGACGCGACCAGACCGATCTGCCCGGAGCCGAGGACCGAGTCGGTGGCCCGCACGACCTCAGCGCCGTCGACCGAACCGGTCAGGGCCGAGCCCTGCACGCTCAGCGCCAGGGTGCGCCAGGTGCCGGTGCTGCCGCCGACCGCCGCCGAGCCGAGGACGGTGGCCGTGCCGCCGGAGACGCGCTGCAGCTGGGCCGCGCCGCCACCGGTGAGGACGAGTGCGTAATACTCGCTCGTCGACCGGGCGCGGGCCGCCACGCCGGCCGAGCGGTCGGCGGCGCCGAAGGCGATCGGTCGCACCCGCGCCCGGACCGTGTAGTCGGTCCACGAGGTGTCGCCGGTGATCGCCTTGGCGTTCGCTCCGGTGCTGGACTGGCGGTAGGCGGGCGAGCCGTCGGTGACCACCGACCACGAGCCGCCGGACTTGGTCCAGCCGGTCGCGTCGCCGTCGTCGAAGGTGTCGCCGAACAACGTGTCGGCGAACGCGGGGCCGGTGACGGCCGCGCTGATCAGCAGGCCGGAGACGACCACCGCGGCGGCGCCGGTGGTCCATCGAATCCGATTCATGGGGGTCCTCCGTGCGGGGAGCGGGGCACCGCCCGCGACGGCCGGCCGTTTCGCGGTACCTGGGCGCGGCGAACCCCCGCCGACGGTGGAGACGGCGGTGGAAATCGGCAATCCCGGGCGGCTGGGGATGTGCGGGCATTGGGGATGTAGTCAATTCCGCGATCAATCGTGAGTCGCCGTGTTCACCTCGGCGAAACCTGAGTCGAACCTAGGACCGGACATTGCCGCACGTCAATGGTTTGGGTTTGCAGGTCTGTTGCATTGCGTAACCGCCCACTGACGGTGATGACATGACAGAATCGCCGCCATCGTGGACACCAGCCGCGAGATCATTCGATGGCCGCCGGGCACCCGCCCGCCGCTCCGGGCGTCGATCCGGGCCCGGAATTTCGGAAGGTCCTGATGAGCGCTGACGAGAACACCGCTGACGAGAACACCTACGTACGGGACCAGAACGCGCGCGTCGATCCCCTCTTCACGATCGGGACGTGGACGGTGGCGGGCCTGCGCGAGAGCCTTGCCGATCTGCCGGACGATGCGGTGGTGGTTGTCGCCCGCCCGGACTCCGACGACCGGGAGTGTTCGCCGCTGACCGATGCCGAGGAGTGCTGGTATTTCCCGCACACCGGCGAATGCGCACCGCTGGGGCGGGACGGCGACGGCAACGTGCACGAGCCAGGACCACACGATCTGTACGCCGTCCTGCTCCGCTCGACCGGCTGACCCGGTGGTCGGTCAGGACCCGCCGAGGGGCTTGTCCGGCATCGACCCGCCGACCCGCCGGTGCTCCGGCGCGGCCAGGTCCGGCTCGCCGACCTCGGCCGCCCAGGCCTCCGCGTCGTCGCGGGGACGGTAGCCGATCGCGCGCCCGCCCGCGGTCGACCACCAGCGCCGGGTGTTCGCCGAGACGCCCCAGACCAGCCGCCAGCCGGTGGCGCCGAGCGCGGCGTCGACCAGCCGGGCCGCGTCGTCCGGCGACAGCCAGGCAGAAAGGTCGCGCGGGTCGGTGGGCCGCTCGGCGCACGAACCGATGCGTAGGCAGGTGACGTGCAGGCCGTGCCGGTCGTGGTGCAGCCGGCCGAGCTGCTCCATGGCCGCCTTGCTCCAGCCGTAATAGGAGTCCGGGCGGGCCGGCACGTCGTCCGGCAAGCCCTCGGGCCCGGCGTCGGCCCGCTCATGCAGCCCGGCGGCGTGGTTGCTGGAGGCGAGCACGACCCGGGGCACGCCGGTGCGGTGAGCGGCCTGCAGGACCCGCTCGGTGCCGCGGACGTTGGTCGCCAGCACCTCCTCGAACGGTCCCTCGCCGGCGATCCCGCCCAGGTGCACGACCGCGGCGACGCCCCGGCAGGCCTTCTCGACCGCGTCGGCGTCGGTGACGTCCAGCTCCTCGACGCCGTCGGACGCGCGAACGTCGGTGAGCCGCAGCTCATGATGGCCGAGCCGCGGTTGCAGCATCCGCCCGATCGACCCGGCCGCGCCGGTCAGCAGAATCAACGCCATGCAGTCCTGTTGCCCACCGACCGACGACCCATTCCTGGTGGCTTCGGCTTCACCGCCGGCGCCGACGAGTACATGACCAAGCCGTTCAACCCCCAGGAGCTGATCCACCGCGTCGAGGGCCTGCTGGCCGCCGCGGCGCACGGCTGAGCCGTCACGGCGTATCTGGATCAGGAGACCGGCGTACGCGGGTACGCCCTCAGCCGCTCCGCCGGCAACCTGAAGCATCGCTGCGGTCATCGTGATCCTGGTGGGTGCGTGTTGCTGCTGTTGCTCGACCGGCTGGTCAGCCGGCCGGTCACCGATCTC
>DASWMR010000377.1:0-10651 GCA_036399635.1 Actinoplanes sp.
CCGCCGGCGCACGTCGACCGCCGGGTGGCGCTGCGACTGACCCGTCAGGGCCGGCTGGCCGGCGGCCGGCCGCTCGAGCTCGACGCGATCGTCGACGAGTCGGTGGTTCGTCGATCGATCGGCGGCCACGACGTGATGAACGAGCAACTCCGGCACCTGGTGGAGGTCGCTCAATTACCCAATGTAACGTTGCAGATCCTGCCGTTCAGCGCCGGTGAGCATCAGTTCCTGGGCGGTTCAGCAGCGCTTTTGGAGTTCCGTGAAGCCACCCATTTGGATGTTGTCTATCTCGAGGGCCTTGCGGGAGACTTCTACGAAGAGCAACCATCCGAGGTTGCTCGATACCAAGAAGAGTTCCAGCGATTGAGCTCATTGGCGCTGGATCATCGCACGACCATTAAGATGATCGAGAGCCTGCTCATCGCCTAGGGCTCCGGAGCAAAACCGCATATTGAAGGGGGGTGCTTGGGATGCTCACGCACCATCTCGACGGTGCTGTCTGGCGAAAAGCCAGTCGCAGCAACGGAAACGGCGGTAACAACTGTGTCGAAGTCGCCTTCCTCGACACCGGCGTTGCCGTCCGGGACAGCAAGGACCGATCCGGTCCTGCTCTCATGTTCACGATGGCGGAGTGGACCGCTTTCGTGGGCTCTGCCAAGGATGGCGAATTCGACATCAGTTCGTGAGTCCAGAGCCTACCGATAGGTACGCACCGATGGGAAGTGTCTACCCAAAGTCAACTTCCCCCGGTGGGTGACTAGCCGATGCCGCAGCGTCCCGCTTTCGGGGCGCTGCGGCATCGTTTTTACTGCGCTTTCTTTTCTCTTGGTTTATTCCGGCCAAGGGTGGTGGCGCGGTGGTCGGACGGGCAATGCACACCGGCCCGGCCGTCGAGTGACGGCCGGGCCGGGTGGGTCTGGGGGGTCCGGATGGAAAGCGGTCAGATGCGGCCGAAGTCCTGGGTCCAGTAGGTGGCACCGCCCTTGGCGTAGACCAGGCCGACGCCGACCGCGATGCTCGAGCAGTCGAGGATGTTGGCCCGGTGGCCGGCGCTGTTCATCCACGCGGTGACGACGTCCTTCGGGGTGCGCTGACCCCAGGCGATGTTCTCGGCCGACGCGCCGTTCTTCGGGTAGCCGGCGGCCACCTCACGGGCGACGAAGGTGCTGCCATTGGAACCGGTGTGACTGAAGGAGCTGGTGCGCACCATGTCGGCGCTGTGCGCCCGGGCGGCCTTGGTCAGGCGCGCGTCGATCCGCAGTGCGGAGCAGCCCCGCTTGGCCCGCTGGACGTTGGTGAGCTTCACGACCTCGGTCTCGAACGCAGACACATCGGCGACCGCGACCGTCTTCGTTGCTGCGTCGGACGCCGCGAAAGCGGGCGTGGCGGCGAACATCGGGGCGGCGAACAGAGCGGCGGTGACGATGGCCTTACGAACGAACCGGATCACGTGATGTCTCCTCTGTGTGGATCGGCTTGACATGGATACCTTCGGGGCGACAGACAGGCCGCTGAGCTGGTCAACCGCCCTGCACCTGCGGTGAACCGAACGGCTACCGACCCCCGCGTGGACGGCCTGCGGGCGTACCGAAAAGGGCCGGCGCCGCGCGGCACCGGCCCTCGTCGAAACGGTCTGGCCCCTAGCTAGAGGGTGCAGGTCGGGTCCGCCGTCTGAGCCGGGACGCTGACCGCGGTCCAGGCTGCCTTGACGATGTTGAACTCGGTGCAGCTACCCGGGTAAAGGTTCTTCGCTGCGGTCAGAGTCCAGGTGCGGTACTTCAGGTAGGACGAGCTGGAGGTCTTCAGCAGCATCGCGTTGTACATGATGGTGATGGCCTTCTGGATGCCGAGGCCGGTGATGGTGGTGCTGTTGCACGTGGTGCTGGCGGGCTGGCCGTTGCCGCTGGTGCCCTGCGCGAGCAGGTAGAACCAGTGGTTACCGGGGCCGGCCGCGGCGTGCACCTCGTCGCTCGGGGTGCTGCTGGAGTAGCAGTTGTCGTCCCCGGCGAGCGACGGGTTGTACATGTAGCGGATCGGGCCGCTGCCGACCAGGTTGACTTCTTCGCCGACCTGGTAGTCGGCCGGGTCTTTGGCGTTGGCCGCGTACGCCTCGGTGGCCGCGCCGATCGTGTCGGCGACGAACTCCTGGGTGTTGCCGCCCGAGATGCCGCCCGGGGTGGTGTCGTCGATGCCGTGCCCCAGCTCGTGGCCGACCACGTCGAGCGAGGTGATCCAGTTACCCGCGTTGTTCTTGCCGATCTGCAGCTGGGTGCCGTCGTAGTAGGCGTTCTGCTGGTTCAGGCCGACCCGGATCGGCCACGCGCCGCCGCTGCCGTTCGGGCCGTTGCGGCCCAGCCAGGCGGACAGCATCTTGTACTGCGTCTGGCCGACGTAGAACGCGTCGACGCAGCCGGACTCCCTGCTGGTGCCGGTGGTGCTGCCCCACGCCTCGTTGTTGGTCTTGCTGAACGTCGTGTTGTTCGACGCGTCCTGGCACTTCAAGGTGGTGTGCGACGGGTCCTGCAGGTAGTAGGTCGAGCCGGTCTGGGTGGTGTCCAGCGTGACGGCGCCGTTGATCCAGCCGGTGCCTTTGCCCGCCACGTCCATGACGTGCTCGTAGGTGCGCAGCACCGCGCCGGTGGTGGCGTCGACATCGACGGTGAGCCGGCTCGGCCCCTCGGCGCTGGTGCCCCGGATCGTCGACTGCCAGGCCAGCGCGGCCGGGCTGCCCTCCTGCGCGGAAACGATCAGCTCGGTGGCTTCGACGCTCGACACCGTCCTGAGCTTGCTCTTGGCGATCTTCAGCGCGGCCGCGTCGGTGATCTTCGGGGTGGTGGAGAGCTCGCCGATCGGGCTGCTCTGCGCCACCGAGGTCGCCTTGGTGTTGCCGGCCGAGTCGGTGGCGATCACGAAGTCGCCGCCCTGCACCGGCAGGCCCTTGTAGGTCCGCTGGTACGGAATGTAGTTGAGGCCGTGCGAGGTGAGCACGGTTCCCTGCTGGAAGGCGTCGTCCGGACTCGCCTGCAGAATCTGGGGGCGGCTCGCGACGAGGGTCTCGGCCTTGCTCGCGGCCAGCTTGGTGATTGCGGCGGGGTCGGCGGGCTGGGCGCTGGCCTCTCCGGCCACCGCGACCATGGCCGACGCGGCGGCGGTGCCGGCCGCCACTGCCATGATCAGAAGGGTTCGACGTTTCACGCGGGTGCTCCTTTCCTGCCCTGGGGGTTAGGCAGGCTCAAGGTCCGGTGGACGGGTGGTCGCACCTGGACTACTTGAGGTGAGACGCTAGGCATCGACCGACGTCACCGAAATAGGGAAAACCCTCGCGGCGGGCATACCGGTTTGGTCCTAGCACCTGTTCACGGTTGTCGATTTCGGCCGACTTGTGCGCATGGAATGCGGCCTCCGTGGGACCCTTCGACGATGGAAGAGGTAACCGTCGCCGCGCGCGGCATCCGCCAGAATGTCCTGGTCTCCGGTCCTGCGGACGGCACGCCGGTGCTGTTCGTGCACGGCAACTGCTCGGCCGCGGCGTTCTGGGTGCCGTTGCTGCGCCACCTGCCGCCGACGCTCCGGGTCGTCGCGCCCGACCTGCGCGGCTACGGCCGCACCGAGACCGCGCCGGTGGACGCCACCCGCGGACTGCGCGACTTCGCCGAGGATGTGGCCGCGCTGCTCGACGACGAGTCGCTGTTCCCGTCCGGCGGGCCGGTGACGGTCGTCGCGCACTCGATGGGCTGCGGCGTCGCCATGCAGCTGCTCATCGACCACCCCGAACGGGTGTCGGCCCTGCTGCTCGAGGCGCCGCTCAGCCCGTACGGCTTCGGCGGCACCCGCGACCTGTCGGGCACCCCCACCACGGCGGATTTCGCTGGCACCGGCGGCGGCACCGGCAACCCGGACTTCGTCCGGCGGATCGGCGAGCGGGACCGCAGCGCCGACGAGCCGGCCAGCCCGCTCTCGGTGCTGCGCAGCGCGTATGTCGCCGACCCGGTTTCCCTCGGTGAGGACGAACATCTGCTGCTCGACACGGTGCTCAGCACCGCGATCGGCGAGGACAACTACCCGGGGGACAGCAAGCCCAGCCCGCACTGGCCGGGCATGGCGCCGGGCGACCGCGGCGTGCTCAACACGATGGCGCCCAACCACTTCAACGTCGCCGACGATCTGGTGGCGGTGCCGGTCAAGCCGCCGATCGTGTGGGTTCGCGGTGACCGGGACGCGATCGTCTCCGACACGTCCTTCTTCGACCTGGCCTATCTCGGGTCGCTCGGTGCCGTACCGGGCTGGCCCGGCGCCGAGGCCTGCCCGCCGCAGCCGATGGTCAGTCAGACCCGGGCGGTCCTCGAGCGGTATGCCGCGGCCGGCGGCTTGTACCACGAGATCGTCTTCGACGAGTGCGGCCACTCGCCGCACGTCGAGCGCCCGACCGAGGTGGCCCGCGAGCTCCTCCGGCTGGTCTGAAGCCGGCGAGGGTCAGACCTGCCCGGTCTCAGATCTGGCGGTCCCGGCCGGCAATCATGCCGGCGATCAGCTGCGGGACCATCAGGCAGATCATCAGGGCGAGGGGGAGCCGCCAGCCGTCCGTCCGGTCGTGCAGGGCGCCGACCACGATCGGTCCCGGAATGGCCAGCAGATACCCCACGCCCTGGGCGAACGCGGACAGCCGCACCACCCGCGACGGCGAGCTGCCGCGCAGCGCGATCATCGTCAGGACCAGCGGGAACGCCGTGTTGACCACGCCCAGCAGGATCGCCCACAGCCAGGGGGCGGCAGCCGGGTCCCACCACAGCCCGGCGTATCCCGCGATGCCGAACAGGCCCAGCCCGAAGGCGATCCCGCTCTGCGTGCGCATCCGGCCGGCCAGCGCGGACAGCCCCAGCCCGAGCGGCACGCCCAAAAACGAGGTGATCGCGAACAGCACGCCGGCCTTCTCGGCGGAGATGCCCGCGTCGCGGTAGATCTCCGGGAGCCAGCCGATGAGCACGTACGCGGAGGTGGACTGCATGCCGAAATAGACCGCGAGCGCCCACGCGACCGGGTGCCTGCTCAGGCGTACCGGCTCGGCGCTCTTGATCTCCTCGGCCGGGACGTGCCGCTGGAGCGCAAGCGGCACCCAGGCCGGCAGGGCCAGCAGCGCGACCACCGCCCAACAGGCCAGCCCGAGCCGCCAGTCGCCGCCGAACGCCGAGGTGACCGGCACCGTACCGGCCGCCGCCGCGGTCGCACCGACATTCAGCGCGACCGTGTAGAGCCCGGTGACCGAGCCGACCTGGGTGCCGAACCGCTGCTTGACGACCATCGGCAGCAGCACGTTCACCACCGCGATGCCGGCCAGCGCCAGCACGCTGAACAGCAGGAACAGGGCGGTGCCTGGAGCGTACGGCCGCACCGCGAGACCGGCCGCCAGCACACTCAGACCGACGATGATCACCCGCGCCGGCCCGAACCGCCGGGCCAGGCGAGGCGCGAACAGGCCGACCGAGGCGAAACACAGCACCGGTACGGAGGTGAGCAGCCCCGCCACCGTCGCACTCATCGGCAGGCCCGCGCGGATCTCGGTGAGCACCGGCCCGACACTGGTCACGGCGAGCCGCAGATTCACCGCCGCCAGCAGCAGCGCGACCAGCGCCAGCACTCGACCTTTACCGTTCGGGTCCGCTCCGGTCAGGTCCGATCCGGTTTTTGCCACTTACCCATCATCGACGCCCGGCTGGCAGCGCGCCCGTCCGGGTGCCTACGGTCACACGGACTCCTGCTCCCGTTCGACCTGCGCATTCCATTCCCGCTTGGTGGTCTGCCAGCCGTCCTCGTTCATCCCGCGCCGCCAGTAGCCGGAGATCGACAGCTGCTCGGCCGGCACACCGAGCTCGCGCCGGAGATATCCGCGCAGATCCTTCACGAAATTCGCCTCACCGTGCACGAACGCATGCAGCCGCCCAGCCGGGAACGTCAGCCCCCGCACCGCTGCGACGAGCGCCTCGCCGCCCGGCCGGTCACCCCGGTGCAGCCAGGTGATCTCGGCGTCGGCCCGGGTGTCCAACTTCTGCTCCTCGTCGGGGCCGGCCACTTCGAGGTACGCCTTGACGACCGCACCCGCCGGCATCTCGTCGAGCGCCGCCCCGATCGCCGGCAGTGCGCTCTCGTCGCCGACCAGCAGGTGCCAGTCGGCGTCCGCGCTGGGCGTGTAACCGCCGCCCGGCCCCATGAACCGGACCGGGTCGCCGGGCTTGGCCGCGGCCGCCCACGGACCGGCGAGCCCCTCATCGCCGTGCACCACGAAGTCGACCCACATCTCCGGAACATCGGCCAGCCACTTGCGGACGGTGTAGGTGCGGGTCACCGGCCAGGCCTCACGCGGCAGGCTCTCCCGGATGACGCCGAGGTCGAACGGCTCGGGGTAGGTGACGCCGGGCGCCGCAAACAGAATCTTGACGTAGTGGTCGGTGTAGGAACCGGCCTCGATCCGGCGCAGCCCATCGCCGCCGATGACCACCCGAACCATGTGCGGCGTCAGCCACTCCACCCGCGTAACGACCGCCTCGGTCGCCGGGCGCGCCCCCCGATTCGCCATGAGTAGACCTCGTTCCTGCCGCCGTGAACGTGCGCCGGTAAGGCTACCCTCAGCCCGCACCTCCCCGAAGCCCCGCCGGCGACCATCCCCAGCCTGCGGGCGAGCCTCGTCCGCCGATTTCAGGAAATAGTGCCCTCCAAGCTTGATCCCCGATGTCCATCGAGTCACAAGCGGGCCTGCCTGCGGATCACGCCGTTGCACGTGATCTGGCAGGCAGGCCGGGGCGGGCGTCGGCTTCGAGTGGGCGGACTACTGCCAGCTGGTTCCGCCGATTTTGCGGCGGCGGGTGAAGGCCATGATGATCAGGCCGATCAGCAGGAGTACTGCGCCTCCGCCGATGGCTGCGAAGGTGTTCGTGCCGGTTCGCGCCAGGAGGCCGGGGGTCTTCTGCTCGGCCGCGGCCTTGGCGTTCGCCACCTGCTCGGCTACCGGTTCCTGGTTGCCGGAGTTGAACTGGCCGTCCTCGCTGGAGTAGGTGAAGTCGGTGGCTGTCTTGCTGCTCTTGGTGGCCGTCGGCTCGGCTGCGGCAGCGGGCTCGCCGGCCGAGTCGGCGTTCGCGGGCCCGGTCGTGCTCGTCGTGGCGGGCTTCGCGGCGGTGCCGGATTTGGTGGTGTTGCCGGAGGTGGTGTTGTCCGAGGTGGAGGCCGGTGCCGTGGTAGCCGCCGGCGTGGTCGGGCTCGGCGTGAAGTCGTTCTTCGTGGTCGCCGTGTCGCCCTGCGCCGGAGCAGCCGGTGCGGCCGGTGCACTCGTGGCGCCGTTGTTCCCGCCGCCCTGCTGACCGCCACCGTTAGCGCCGCCACCGTTAGCGCCGCCACCGTTAGCGCCGCCGCCGTTAGCGCCGCCGTTGTTGGCCCCACCATTCGCGCCACCACCATTCGCGCCGCCGCCGTTGGCGCCGCCGCCCTGCTGGCCGGCGCGCACGGTGATCCGGACGGCGTCCAGGGCGGGCGTCTGGTTGGCGCGTTCCATCATCGGGATGCGGTGTGAGCCGTCACCGGCCCAGGACGCGCACTGCGCGATGCCGGTCGCCGGCAGGCCGGGGACCTGGATGGTGACCACGTCCGGCCGGGCGCTGCCCCGGCCGTCCTCGGTGGCCACGAAGAAGGCCGGCACCGGGTCGGGCGCGGGTGCCGCGTTCGTCGAGGTGAGCATCCGGCAGGCGGTGTGGAAGTGGCCGCGGACCAGCCCGTTGCGCAGCACCGAGGATTCCACGTAGTAGCCGCCCTGACCGGCGGCGAGGAAGCGGTCGCGGATCAGGTTGCGGGTGCTGACCCGCAGCGTGAACGCCGTGTTCGGGGCGACCACCCGGGGCGCCTCGGTGATCAGCAGGGAGGGGTTGTCCGCCGCCACGCCGACCTCGCCGAACTCGGTGGAGACGCAGCGGTCGCCCTTCTGGAAACCGTCGTGCGGTGCCAGCCTGCTGTCTTCGCACGTGTCGGTGAGGATCACCTGGCCGTTGACGACCTTGCCGGCGCCGCTGGCCAGGGGGGTGTCGGTGGTGGCGGCGTTGGAGATGGTGGCGAACCCGACAGCCGAACCGACCGCGGCGAGCACGGCGCCGGCGGCGAACAGCCGGCGATCGCGGCCGCCCCGGGCGGTTGCGCGACTCCAAGCAGGCTTGGGCATGAGCGGTACCTCTTACTCTGCAAATTCGGCGGTCTTCATTCTCACCGGCTTCCAGACCGTAGGAGTCGCTTCCCGGAAACGCAATTAATCCTGGGAAATTGATGAACTATTGGCCGCAACTTAAGAAAAAGATATGCGGCCACGGGCGAACCGCCGACATCGGCCGAACGGATGATGCCAGCGGTTCAACAAGATCACCAATACCTCGCTGACCAGGGAAGGGTCGAATAGTAGTCGGCCAATTGCGGAGAGTTCAGCAGAGGCTAAAGAGTAATGGCAATGGAACTAAACGGACGGCCAATGGCCGCGCGCGGCGTAAACCTCGCGCAGGACCTCGACACGGTCCGTCATGATTCCGTCGACACCGAGGTCGAGCAGTCGGCCGATGTCCGCCGGATCGTCGATGGTCCACACGTGCACCTGCAGGCCCAGGCGGTGCGCCAGCCGCAGGAAGCGCCGGTCCACTACCGGCAACCGGCCGTGCCGCACCGGCACCTGGGCCGCCACCACCGACGCGGGCAGCCGGACCAGGATCCCGGCCAGCGACGCCACCCGCAGCCGGGCCACCGACCGCATGCCGAGCGAGGTCGCCATGGCGGGTCCGGCCAGTCGGCGTACCCGGGCCAGCCGTGCGTCGCTGAACGAGGCCAGCAGCACCCGGTCGGCCGCGCCGGCCCGGTGCACCGCGTCCACCGTCGGCCCCGGCGCGGCGTCCGCCTTCACGTCGATGTTGAAGCGGATCTGCGGCCAGGCGTCCAGCACCTCGTCGAGGCGGGGCACCGCGGCCGCCCCGCCGATCCGCACGGTGCGCAGATCGGCCCAGGTCAGCTCGCCGATCCGGCCGGGTCGGCCGGCCACCCGCCGCAGCGTGCGATCGTGGAACACGACCGGTACGCCGTCCGCGGTGGCGTGCACGTCCGTCTCGACGTACCGGTAGCCGAGCTTGACCGCCCGCCCGAAGGCCTCGGCGGTGTTCTCGTCGCCCTCAGCGGCGCCACCGCGGTGGGCGAACGCCAGCGGCGGCGTGTCCAGGAAAGGGTGCACCGGCACTCCCTGAGCGTACGGCGGCGGCTTTGTTGCCCTGAGGTAAAAGTCCTGCATCGGCATTGACCCACCCGGTCGTCCCTGATGATCCTGGTCAGCGGCGGGACTTCAGCACGGGCCCGGCGGAAGGTGACGCAAGCTGGACACGCTCGAGTACGACGTTGTCATCATCGGCGGCGGAACGGCCGGCTCGGTCATCGCCTCCCGGGTGTCCGCCGACCCGGCCGTGCGGGTCTGTCTGATCGAGGGCGGTCCGTCCGACGTGGGCGACCAGCGGATCCTCCGGCTGCGGAACTGGCTGAACCTGCTGGAGTCCGAATTCGACTACGACTATCCGATCGTCGGTCAGCCGCGCGGCAACTCGCACCTGCGGCACTCCCGGGCGCGGGTGCTGGGCGGCTGCTCGTCGCACAACACCATGATCAGCCTGCTGCCGCCGCCGGCGGACTTCACCGACTGGGTGGCGGCCGGCGCGACCGGCTGGTCCTACGACGAGATGCTGCCCTACTTCAAGCGGCTGGCGATCACCATCAGCCCGGTTGCCGAACGTGACCGCAATCCGCTCACCGAGGACTTCGTGACCGCCTGCCACACCGCACTTGGCGTACCGGTCAATGCCGACTTCAACGCCGCGCCGTTCGCCGACGGCGCCGGCTTCTTCCCGGTCGGCTATCACCCCGAGTCCGGCACTCGGTCGTCCGCCTCGGTGGCCTATCTGCATCCGCACCTCGGCCGGCCCAACCTCACGATCATGACGGACACCTGGGCGTTCCGCCTCGATCCGCACTCCGGCGTCACGGTCCGCAGCAACGGCCGGATCACAACCATCAAGGCCAGGCACGAGTACGTCGTCAGCGCCGGTGCCATCGACACGCCTCGACTGTTGCTGCTCTCCGGGATCGGACCGGCGGCCGAGCTGGCGCGCCTGGGCATCACCGTGCGGCAGGACCTGCCGGGCGTCGGCGAGCACCTGCTCGACCATCCCGAATCGATGATCCTGTGGGAGGCGAGCCGGCCGGTTCCGCCGATGTCGGCTATGGACTCCGACGCCGGGCTCTTCGTGCGCCGCGTGCCCGGCGCCGAACGGCCGGACCTGATGTTCCACCTCTATCAGATCCCGTTCACGGTCAACACTGCCAGGCTGGGGTACGACGTGCCCGCGCACGGCTTCGGGATGACCCCGAACGTGCCGCGCCCGCGCAGTTGCGGCCGGTTGACCCTGGCCGACGCCGACCCGGGGACCAAGCCGTTGCTCGACTTCCGCTACTTCACCGACCCGGACGGCTACGACGAGCAGACCATCGTCGACGGTCTGCGGCTGGCCCGCGAGGTGGCCGCGAGCGAGCCGTTCGCGTCGTGGATCGCCCGGGAGATCGCACCGGGACCGGCGGTCCGCCACGACGAGGCACT
>DASWMR010000378.1:0-2362 GCA_036399635.1 Actinoplanes sp.
CCCGGGCGGCCGTGCTGGGTCGCCGGGCTGCTCTGGCCTGCCGAGGTGGGGCTGGGCGGGCATTCCGACGCCGATGTCGCCGCGCACGCGGCCGGCGATGCGCTCTTCGGCGCGGCCGGCCTAGGCGACTTGGGCAGCAACTTCGGCACTTCCCGGCCGGAGTGGGCCGGAGCGTCCGGTGTCGCCCTGCTGACCGAGACAGCGCGGCTGCTCCACACGGCCTCGTTCCGGGTGGTCAACGTGTCGATCCAGGTGATCGGGAATCATCCGAGGATCGGCAAGCGGCGCGCTGAGGCCCAGCAGGTGCTCTCCGCGGCGGTGGGCGCGCCGGTGACCGTTTCCGGCACCACCACCGACGGTCTCGGCCTCACCGGCCGGGGCGAGGGCCTGGCCGCAATGGCGGTAGCCCTGATCACCTCGGCGTGACGAGGCGCGCGGCCGGCGGATCACCCCAGTGTGACTACGCCGAGGGGCCGGCGTCGTTGGTAGCGCGTTCTGAAGGTGCCACCTGCTTACCCCCCGCCGCGTGATTTCGGGTTAGCGCCTACGCTCGATGCGTGGCTGCGCCATTGGATCCCGAGACCACGCCGGAGGAGTACCGGCAGCGTGCCTTGCTGCTCGCCGACCTGGGGCGCTACGACGAGGCTGCGGGTGAGGCCGCGGCGGGGCTGGCGGCCGCGCCGGAGGACGCCGGGTTGCTGGCCACGCTCGCCCGCATTCACCTGGCGGCGGAGCAGCCGGCCGAGGCACTGGTTGCGGCGGAACGGGCCGGCACGGCGGCGCCGGCCACGCTCACCACCCTGGTCGTACGCGCAATGGCGCTCACCGACAATCGCCGGTACGCCGAGGCCGCCCAGATCGCCGGCGAGATCATCCATCAGTGGCCCGCCGACCCGTACGCGCAGCGCACCGGTGCCGCCCTGCTGAGTGAGTCGCGCAACGGCCAGGAGGCGCTGAACGCCGCGTGGAACGGCGTCCGGGTCGCTCCCGCCGAGGCCGAGGCGCACCTGGTCCTGGCCGTCGTCGCGGCTCGGCTGCGGCTCTTCGACCTGGCTCAGCGGGCCTACGCGGAGGCCCTCGACCTGGACACGTCGCTCGGTGAGGCACAGCGCGACGTCGGCATCGTGCGGTTCGAGCGGCGTCGGTGGGCGCTGGCCCTGGAGGAGTTGGCCGATGGGGCGGTCATGCCGAGCCCGGAGGTCGACCGGACCTACCGGGAAGGGCCGTACCCGTCGCCGTTCCCCCGTGCCTACCAGCCGCCAGACCGTCCCGACCGGAGCGAGCCGCCGGCCCACTCATCGGGGAGTTGGGCCGGGCAGCCCGCGGTGAGTCGCCCCTCCGGCCCGGTGCTGGACCCGTCGGCGAGTTCGGCTGCCGCGCTCACCTGGGGCGTCCAGGTCGGCGCCAACGCCACCCTGGTCGGCGCCGTGATCGCCGGGGCGATGACGCTGACCAGCGACGGCATCTCCCGGATGTGGGGCGGCCTGATCGGCGTGCTGATCGTGGTCGGTGTCGTCGTCGCGCTGAACCGCCGGTTGGACGAACGGCTGGCTACCGCGCTGGCCCGCGTGCGCGCGAACGCCCGTCCGCTCGCCGCGGCCACGTACCTGATGTTGGCCGCCCCGATGGTGTTGCTGTTCTACGCCCTGGTCGGCGGTGTGATTCCGCTGGTCGCCGCGATGGTGCTGGCCGCCGCGGCCGAACTGCTGATCCTGCTTCGCCGGTAGGCAACCCCGCTGGCTGCCGCGAGCTCGCACCGAGACTTGCGATCGGTCGCATACCCGGCACCGGACTGGGTCTGACCCTCGCCCAGCTGAGCTACAAAAGCTGGGCGCGTGCGCCTGGGCCGCTGCTTCGGCGTACGGGCAAGGGTTTTGTCAGGTTGCGGATTGCGGTTATCAACGCTTCTCGGACGGCGGTCAGCCGGCGTCCAGTGCGCCGAGTAGCACCGCATCGTCGTGTGCGGGTCGTAGGAGCCGGACACGCCGAGCTGCACGTGCCGGAGCCGCTCGGCGGGCACCCCGGTCTCGGCGCGCAGTTCGGCGATGACGTCGACCAGGGCGGACACCGGGTCGGTCAGCCGGAAGCCGGGCCGGGCCTCGACCCGGGCGCGGATCGTGCCGGTCAGGTCGCAGATCGCCGCGACCGCCAGTGGGGCTTGAGAAGGCGTCGACATGCGTCGAAGCCCGCCCGAATCAGCGTGTCATCGATGGATATTGATCCACCTCGGCCACCGCGGGTCGGGCTCAGCCTCGGTTCCACGTCCAGGCGTACGCCGTGTCCTCCACCGACAGTCCCGCCTCGCACAGATCCAGCGGTCGGAACGTGTCGACCATGACGGCCAGCTCGTCGAACGCCTCGG
>DASWMR010000379.1:0-4934 GCA_036399635.1 Actinoplanes sp.
GGTCAGCTGCCGGGCCGCGATGTCCAGCGGATCCTTGGCGCTCCACTCGTCGAACATCGCCGGCGGCACGTAGTCGGCCGGGTCGTGCTCGGCGTGCCCGTGCATCCGCATCGTCACGCACTCGATGAGCGACGGACCCGCGCCGGCGCGGGCATGCGCGACGGCCCGCTCGGTCGCCTCGAACACCGCGGTGACGTCGGTGCCGTCCACCTTCTCGCCCGGGATGCCGTACGCCACGGCCTTCGTCGCGAAGTCGGTCCGGGACTGCAGGCGAAGCGGTGTCGAGTACGCGAACTGGTTGTTCTCCACCACGAAGACGCACGGCAGGTCCAGGACCGCCGCGATGTTGATCGCCTCGTGGAAGTCGCCACGCGAGGTCGACCCGTCCCCGCAGTACGCGAGCGCGACCCGGTCCTCGCCGCGGTACTTGAAGGCGAAGGCACCGCCGATCGCCACCGGATAGTTGTCCGGGATGTGGCTGGGCAGGTTGTAGATGTTCAGGTCCAGCCGGCCGTAGTGCAGGGTGCCGTCGCGTCCGCCGGTCGGCGAGGTGGCCTTGCCCAGGAAGCTGGCCATCACCTGCCACGGCTCCATGCCCCGCCACAGGTGCGCGCCGAGGTCCCGGTGGATCGGCGCCAGGAAGTCGTCCTGGCGCAGCGCCGCCGCGGTGCCGACCGCGATCGCCTCATGCCAGTGTCCGGTATAGACGCTGCCGAGCATCTCGCCCTGCCGGTACATGCTGACCATGCGGTCCTCGACCGCGCGGTGCAGCGCCATCACCCGGAAGATCCGGAGGAACAGGTCCCGATCGGGCATCAGCGACGACCTTTCCGTACGGGGTGCGGAGGCTACGGCGCGAACGTATTCCCGGCCCGCCGCGACCCGACAGGGCCGCTTCCGCACACCGGAAAGCCCTACGGCACCGCGTACCACTCGTAGACGCCGTCCGGCCGGACCCGGCGCTCGACCAGGCCGTCGTGCCGCAGGTAGGCGATGTGCGCCAGGGTCTCGGCCAGCGCGAAACTGCGCTGGTGCTGCAGCATCACCCGGCTGAACGCGCGGTCGGCGACCTGCACCACGGTGGCCGGCCCGCCGACGATCACCTGCCGAATCGTGTCCAGTCGGCGCAGCTTGTTACGCAGGATCGCCTCGATGCGCCGCTGCACGTCGCCGAACGGATGGCCGTGCCCGGGCAGCACCCGCTCGGCCCGCAGCTCCGCGATGCGTCGCAGTGACGCCAGATAGCTGCGCAGCGGATCGGCGTCGAAGCCGCGCTCGAACGTCACCGGCGGGGTGACCCCGGGCAGCAGGTGATCGCCGGAGAGCACCACCTCGAGGTCGGGCGACCACAGGCAGACGTGCCCGGTGGAGTGCCCCGGGGTGTGCACCACCGCCCAGTCGCGTCCGCCGATGGTGATCTTCTCGCCGCCGTGCAGCCGGGTCGAGGCCTCCACCACCGAGTGCAGGTAGGGCATCCAGTCGTCCAACCCGTGCGCGACCGCCGGCAGCTCGGCGGCGGGCAGCCCGTGATCGGTGTAGGTGTCCCGGCGACGCGCGACGGCGGTGTCCGGATGCCGGTACTTCTCGCAGTCGAGGTCGGTCAGCGCGTGCATCCACAGCTCGGCCCCGGTCAGCTCCATCAGCCGTCCGGCGAGTCCGTAGTGGTCGATGTGCGCGTGCGTGATCACGATCCGGGACACGTCGGACAGCTCGTACCCGGCTGTCCGTAAGCCCTGTCGGAGTTCCGCGAGGCCGTCGCTGTCCGGGTCGGCGCGCCACACCCCGCAGTCGACGAGGGTGACGTGCGCACCGTCGGCGAGCACGTACGCGTTGACCGTGTCGATGCCGTGCACCCCGACGGGCAGCGGCACCCGGGTGACGCCGTCCGCCTCCATGGCTAGCCGTGCACTCGTTCGAGCAGCGAGAACCAGACACGCACATGAGCCTCGTACGCGATCCGGCCGCCCTCCACCGAGCCGGCGAGCGAGACGACGTCGAAGCGGGTGATGCCCTGCAGAGTCAGCGCGGCCCGGTCGAGCGCCTCGGCCACCGCCTCCTCCACGGTGCCGCCGGTACCGGTCAGATCGATTGCCTTCTGGACGGCCATGGCCGGAAAGTAGCCCCGCTGGACCGTCCCGCCGAGTCCTCGATCCGTCCAGTGGAACGGCATCTGGACGCCGGTGGCAGCGACGGTGCGAAATGGCATCGCCACCGACGGGGAGATCCTGAGGAGGACCGCATGCACGCCGATTCCGCCGGACGGCCGGCCTCACCCGAGCCGGTCGAATTCCAGAAGACACCCAAGAAGGCCGCCGCCAGCGGCTGGATGGGAAGCGCGCTCGAGTACTACGATTTCTTCATCTACGCGCAGGCCGCGGCACTGGTCTTCCCGGACATCTTCTTCGCGAAGGGCAACCCGCAGGTGGCCGTCGTCTCGTCCCTGGCACTCTTCGGCGTCGGGTACGTGGCCCGGCCGCTGGGCGCCTTCTTCCTGGGCCACTGGGGTGACACGCACGGCCGCAAGAACGTGCTCGTCCTCTGCATGCTGCTGATGGGCGGTTCGACGTTCGTGGTCGGCATCCTGCCGACGTACCAGATGATCGGGGTGTGGGCGCCACTGATGCTGGTGATCCTGCGCCTGATCCAGGGCTTCGCGGTCGGCGGAGAGATCTCCGGCGCGAGCGCGATGATCGTCGAGCATTCGCCGTTCGGGCGGCGCGGCTACTACGCCAGCTTCACCCTGCAGGGCGTGCAGGCCGGCCAGATCCTCGCCGCGGCGGTGATCCTGCCGCTGTCCGCGCTGCTGCCGGAGAGCGCCTTCGAGTCCTGGGGCTGGCGCATTCCGTTCCTGCTCAGCGCCGTGGTCGTGGTCGCCGGCCTGATCATCCGCCGGCGGGTCGACGAGACGCCGGCATTCCAACAGGAGGCGGTGCAGGGCGAGCTGCCCAAGGCGCCGATCATCCAGGCGGTCCGCGAGAGCGGTCGGGATATGCTGCGCGTGATCTGCATGGCACTGATGAACGCCGTCCCGGTGGCGACGACCGTCTTCGGCGCAACGTACGCCACGAACGACTCGTACGGCGTCGGCATGAGCACCACCTCCTACCTGTGGATCTCGCTGGTCGGCAACGCCGTCGCGGTGCTCCTGATCCCGTTCGTCGGCCGACTCACCGACCGGATCGGCCGCCGCCCACCCATCATCGTGGGTGCGCTCGGCTCGGGCGCGCTCTCCTTCGTGTACCTCTGGTTCGTCAGCCAGAACAACCTGCCCGGCGCGTTCATCAGCGCGATCGTCATGTGGGGAATCGTCTACCAGGGCTACAACGCGGTGTACCCGTCCTTCTACCAAGAGCTGTTCCCGACGCGGACCCGGGTGACCGGCTTCGCGGTCTCGCAGAACATCGGCACCGCCATCACCGCATTCCTGCCAAGCCTGTACGCCGTCGTTGCGCCGGCCGGCTCAAACGTCCCGCTCATCGTCGGCAGTTTCACGTTCGGTTGCGCAGTCATCGCCGCCTCCGCTGCCTATTCGACCCGCGAGACCTACCGCATCCACCTGGAGGATCTCGGCCGCAAAGACGCCACCCCGGTGCCCGAGGAGGAATACGAACGAAGCCGCACCGCCGTCTAACCCACACCGCACACCCAGCGCCAAACACCAGGCAGCGGCGAAGGCCAACCGCCGACGGCGAATGTCGAATCTGGGCAGCTATTGGTGGAGCCGGTACAGGCCGTTGATGGCCAAGACATAGCCGTGCACGCCGAATCCGACGACGATGCCGCTGGCCACCGACGAGATGTAGGAGTGGTGGCGGAATGCCTCGCGCTTGTGGACATTGGAGATGTGGCATTCGATCACCGGCAGACTCGCACCTTCGATCGCGTCGTGCAGGGCGACGGACGTGTGGGTGTACGCGCCGGGGTTGAAGACCGCGCCGATCGACTCGCCGGACTTGACCTTCGCGCCGAACTCGTGGATCCAGTCGATCAGCCGGCCCTCGTGGTTGGACTGGTGGAAGACCACGTCCAGGCCTAGCTTCCCGGCCTCCTGTCGGCAGAGATCCTCGACATCGGCCAGGGTCGCGCTGCCATAGATCTCCGGTTTCCGGGTACCCAGGAGATTGAGGTTGGGCCCGTTCATGATCAGGACTGTCGGCACAAACGGCTCCCGAGTTCGAGTAGCGGGCCACGCGACGGTGGGCCACGCAACGGTGGCGTGGCGCGCGACGGTGGTGGGCCGCGACGGTGGTGGGCCATGCGACGGCATTGTGGCCGCGCGGACCAGGGACGAAACGCACGCTACCGGCGTGCCGTCCCGCCTCGACTTCCGCTTTCCACTGGCCGGCACGCGACTCGGCTCGAACGGCAGCAGTGTCGCCGACTTCGGCCGGGCGACCGAGAAGGGATCCTTGTGGATCAGCACCGCTTGGCCCGCATGGCCGAGGCAACCCGCCTGACCAGGCAGGGCCGCCTCGCCGAGGCAGTCGCCCTGCTGCGTGGAGGCCGCCCCGACGCCACTACCACCGCCGATCGACCCGACAACGCCGACCGCGGCGACCGTGCTGACAACGCCAACCGTGCCGACCGCGGCGACCGTGCCGATAAGGCCGACCATGCCGACCATGCCCGCCGACCAGAGTGGGCCGATCGCGCTGGCCGGCCGGCCCAGCCGGCACCCGGGCGGTTCGTCGATGGCGCCTACCGGTCCGGGCGCGGCGGCCGGAGTTACCAGCTCTTCGTCCCGCGTGGGTATGCCGGGCAGCCGGTCCCGCTGGTCGTCATGCTGCACGGTGGCACGCAGAGTGCCGTCGATTTCGCCGCCGGCACCGGGATGAACGACCTCGCCGACCGGCACACGTTCCTGGTCGCCTATCCCGAGCAGTCCCGCAGCGCCAACCCGATGGGGTACTGGAATTGGTTCCAGCCGGCCGACC
>DASWMR010000380.1:0-2552 GCA_036399635.1 Actinoplanes sp.
GTCCGCGGTGCTCGTCGCCACCCTCACCCCGGGCGGCGGGGCGCCGTACAGCCGGTTCGTCGACGCGCTGGTCGGCTGGCTGATCGGCCTGACCGTGATGGCGGTGCTGCTGCCGCTGAACCCGCTCACCGTGGTGCGCCGGGCCGCCGACCCGGCGCTGAAGGTCCTCGCCGACGGTCTGCACCGGGTGGCGGCGGGGCTCGCCGAACGCAACCCCTCGACGATCGAGCAGGCGCTGGCCGATTTACGGTCCGCTGAGGGCACGTTCGCGGCGTTCAAGGCGGCGGCCACCGCGGCCGGGGAGAATGTCGCGTTCGCCCCGGCACGGTGGCGCACCAGGGGCGCGCTCGCGCAGTACGTGGACGGTGCTGACCAGGTCACTTACGCCCTGCGTAACGTCCGGGTGCTGATCCGGCGGGTCAGTACCGCGTTCGGCGACGGCGAGGAGATCCCGGCGGTACTGCCGGTGGCCATCGGGCTGCTCGGCGACGCGGTCGGGCTGCTGCAGCAGGAGTGGGCCCGGGGCGTCGAACCCGAGGCGACTCGGGAGCGGGCGCTGCGTGCGGCTGCTGAGGCCGGGAAGGCGTACGACGAAGGGGTGGGCTTTTCCGGTGGGGTGGTGGTCGCGCAGGTGCGCAGCACGGTGACCGACCTGCTGCGGGCTACCGGGGTGGACTATGCCGAAGCGCCTCGGCTGGTGCGGCGGGCGATCGGGTGGCAGCGGCGGTCGCGGACGGCTCGGCGGCGTACCCGGCCTGGTCGGTCGGAGGCCTGAGCCGCTTGGCGTTGCTTGGCGGCGGTCCTCGGGGCCGCCGGGTGTCGCTCGGGTGACTACGCTGACGGGATGGCCGACGTTTCGCCGGGCGGAGCGCCCGATCCGGGTGCTCCGGTGACACCCGCCCCGGATCAGCCCGCTGCCGATTCGGGCGCCGCCGATTCGGGTGCCGCTTTGGCGTTCGCCCCGCCGGCCGCCGATTCGGGTGCTGCCGGTTCGGGCGCCGCTGTGCCGTACGCCCCGCCGGCTGATCCGGGCTCTCCGCCGGCTGATTCCGGCGGTGTGGTGGTGCACGTTCCGCCGACCGATCCGACTGTGACCATGCAGCCCGCCGGGAAGCGCAAGACCGGGTGGCGGCGATGGCTGCCGATGGCCGCGGTGATCAGCGTGCTGCTACTGGCCGCCATCGGCATGCTGCTCTTCCTCGGCGTCGACATGGGCCCGTCGGCGCTCGCGATCGGCCTGACCGCCGCTGTCCTGCCGGTTCCGCTGCTGGTGGCGTGCTTCCTCTGGCTCGACCGCTACGAGCCCGAGCCGATCCGCTATCTAGCCTTCTGCTTCGCCTGGGGAGCCGCGATCGCCACCGCCGTCGCCCTGGCGGTGAACACCGGTGCGGCGCTGCTCTTCGAGAAGATCGGCCTGCCGGACGCACTGGTTGCAGTGCTGGTCGCGCCGTTCATCGAGGAGTCGATGAAGGCGCTCGGCCCGATCCTGCTGCTCTGGCGGCGGCGCGTCGAGTGGTCCGGCATCACCGACGGCATCGTCTACTGCGGGCTGTCCGCGCTCGGCTTTGCCATGGTGGAAAACGTGCTCTACCTGGGAAAGCACGGCTACGCGGCGGGCGCCGAGGAGTTCGGGCCGGCGAGCGGCCTGATGAACCTCTTCGCGATCTTCATCGTGCGCATCCTGTTCACCGGCTTCGCGCACCCGCTCTTCACCGCGATGACCGGCATCGGCCTCGGCATCTCGTCGCGCTCCGGCGACCGCCGGGTCCGCTGGCTGGCCCCGATCGCCGGCCTGCTGGTCGCGATGATCCTGCACGGCACGTTCAACCTGCTGCCCACGCTCTCGGTCAGCCTGTCCCAGCCGCTGATCATGCTGTACGGCTACCTGGGCTTCATGGTCCCGCTGTTCTTCGCGGTGGTCGGCCTGGCAATCGCTCTCCGCAGCTGGGAGGGCCGGCTCACCGAGCGGGTGCTGCCACACTACGTACGCGCCGGTTGGTTCGCGCCGCCCGAGGTGGCCGCCCTGGGCAGTCTGGGCCGCCGGCACTCGGCCCGGCAGTGGGCCAGACGCGTCTCCGGCACGGCGGGCCAGCGGGCGATGCGCAACTTCCAGTTCACCTCGACTCAGCTGGCCCTGCTCCGCGACGGCATGCAGCGGGGCCTCAACCGCGGCCCGGCGGAGCACGAGAAAGCCGCGACCGAGGAGCAGCGCCTGCTGTCCGAGATCCTCGAGTACCGTGCGGTCTTCGCCGGCCGCGATCCGCAGACTCCACCGGCTTTCTGGAACGGCACCGACTATCAGATCGCCTTTCCGGACGGTGTGACCCGCACGATTGCGGCGCCCGCCGAGCCGGTGGTCCCGGTGCCGGTGCGGTATGCCCGGTCGCCCTACGGGGGTGGCTATCCGGGGTATGGGGGGCCGGCTCACGCGGGGTGGGGCGGTCAGCCTGGCTATGGGGCTCAGCCTGGCTATGGGGCTCAGCCTGGCTATGGGGCTCAGCCTGGCTATGGGGCTCAGCCTGGCTATGGGGCTCAGCCTGGCTATGGGGCTC